>CACZOQ010000112.1 GCA_902782835.1 uncultured Erysipelotrichaceae bacterium
AGCGCGTCCTTGCCGAAGAACCAGAAATGAAAAAAGACTGGGACGAAAAAGTCGGCGACCGCATGATAAAGATGGTAATCATCGGCCGCCACCTGAACAAGGAAGAGATTTGCAAGAATCTGGATAATTGTTTGGATTAATCTCCCGTCATTGCAAGGAGCATAGCGCCCCCCGTCATTGCGAAAAGCTAAGCGTCCTCGCGTCATTGCGAGGAGCGCAGCGACGTGGCAATCTATAAAAAACCGGCTCATATAGGCCGGTCTTTTACTTTTAAAGTTGAGTAATTTGTTTGTTTTTCATTCCTGGCTGCCAGTTTTTTGGATGCAATTGTTTCAACTGAGAATCAGTAAGTTCCGGAATATCCGAAAGGTCTATAGGTCTTTCTTTTAATTCTTTTATTTCTTTAGCAGTCAGCTTTTTTACAGAATTCATTTTAAGCATCTTCAAATTATTATATTATTTATAAAATTCTTCAACTAGAGAATTCAAGGCAAAGGAAGAACAGGGAATTGAACCTGTAGTTTCTTTTCCTGATTTATCTACTTCATAATACGACAATTCGTTTCCTTTTGTAACCTGTAATTCAAGATACGAATTATTATCTCCATCATACTCAATTTGGATTGAATCATCTGCTGTTGGAAAGATTTGAGGTTGTATTTCTAGATTAAGAATAAGTGTTTTCACCTTTTCTATAACTTTCTTTGGAATTGGCCGAGCCTTATTTCCATTCCAATCTCTTTCCAATTTTTTAATTTCTTTTAATTTTGACAGATTTTTGTTTCCATGCATTTTATTATTTATATCCATATTTTTTTAAGATATCTCGTAATTGCTTTGCTTTGTTTTCTTGTATTCTATTTATTTCAATAAATTCCAAGATATTATCAAATGCTTTTGTACTATACGCAGTCTCATAATTTGGATCTGCACCATTCTTAAGTAACAATTCTACAATATCAATATTACCATTCCACAATGCCCAAAACAAAGGTGGTGCGAATTGATTATTTTTTGTATTTATTTCTTCTTTAATTCCTGGAATTGATAATAGATACTCTACTATCGAAAAATAATTTAATTTAACTGCTTCAATTAAAATTGTATCATCTCTAGATGAATAATTACAACCTGATGAATATGCCATCTTTATTATTTTTAAACAGTTTTCTTCATTAATAGTTGACAAATAATTCTTAATCAAAATATCAAGACAAATAGGTTGGATTTTTCCGGATTCAACCATTGAAATAGCAGTTTTATCATTCTGAATCAAATCTGCAACTAATTCATTAAAAAATGGCTTATATCTAAAATATGCTGAATAACAATACCCCACACAATCATATTTTGGAACATAACAAAATAACCATTCTTTAGTACTTTCATCTTTGTTTACGACAATTTCCTCATTAACAAATAATTTCCCTAAAACCTTAGATTGAGTAGTGGCCTCCGATCTTATATTAATATAGTCATCAATTGCATAATAATAAAGATCAAAATTCTTATTCGCTACTGAAATCTGACAAAAGAGTAAGCTATTAAAAAGAACAAAAAAAAGCAGTATCACATATTTCTTCATTTGAATCTCCTAAAGTGAAATTTTTTGAAGTGGCAATACATCATGAAATTCATAATTTCCTTCATTATTTGCAATTCCAGGATTTATAATATCACTATATGGTTTATTTCTAAAAAGCTCAAAATGGTCTGCTCCATTTTTATCATTCCAGGTTGTATTTGGTTTTACATATCTTGCAATTCCATATGTATACTTAGAATCAACAAAATCATCCTTTTTAGAATATACCACCTGATTCCAATCATTATTTTTATCATAGACGTATGAATAATAATAATCTACACCAAGTTCCTTAGCTAAATCTTTGGAATACACATTAAAATCTTTTAAGGTATTATTTGAGTTTAAATTATCATCAATTATTTTTTTTTATCTTTTCTCAATAAACTCCTCTGTTACAACACCGTCAGATATATATACATTCAATCCACTTGTTACATAACATAAAACATTACTATACCCAAACTTTTCTTCTAGTTCTTTTTGCTTCTTCAATGATGTTTTTCTATCACTACTACACAATCCCCACAAATCCACAAAGTTCACTGGGTCTCCATTGCAATAGGCAAACCAGTTATTGCCGTCGCGGATAGGGTCTACTGTTGTGAAGCGGGCGGAGGCTGGTTTGTAGTCGCGGTAGCCGTAGTTGTAGAGGCGGCTTGTCGGGTCGTTTTGTTTGCCAAGGTAGCCGAAGTCGGTGGTGCCGGTGAGGTCGCCCTGGATAAGAGTGCCGAAGGCGTCGTAGGTGTATGATTCTTTCTGAG
>CACZOQ010000113.1 GCA_902782835.1 uncultured Erysipelotrichaceae bacterium
ATTGGTTTCTTAGCTCGTAAAAATGAAGTTGCTATGAAGAATGCTATGTTAAAGATGAATGAAATGATAAAAAAACTTCATACATTATATGAGGAATTAAATGATATTGAAATTACAAATTATTTGTCAGAAGTTAGCGAATCTGCAAGTATTTATGATTTATTTATGGCATCTTTACGTTCTTTTGCATTTTTGGAGAAATCATTTTTACAACAAGAGGCTTTTCAAGAAGTTCCTTTCAAGTCTGTTATTGATGATTATTTAAAATTCTTATATAACCCTAATAATACAATTTTAAGAAAAATCAATGTATTTACAGACTATGATATTGTTAGTATCGTTGCTGAAAAATATCGTTTGTTGAACTTAAAAGTTACGAATGATATGATTGGAGTAGATGCTATTGATACTACTTTAGATTCTGTTCAATTTATTAATTTAATTCAAAATATTAGTCGTAGTCATATTACTCTTCATGATATAGAAAATATTTGTAGGATGAGAGAATTATGCGATTATCAAGAGGAAGAAGAGACTGAATAGGGCCCTTTTTTCTTCTTTTGTTTTTCTTGAAAAAAAATTCCTTTTTATCTATAAAAAAACTTTTATAGTTTTTTTTTCTATGCTATAATGTAATATGAGAATAGATTGGTGGTGACTGAAGTGCAAAAAGCTAAGAACATTATAAAATATATTGCAACTGCTTTTTTAGTTCTTTTAGTTTCATTATGTATTTATACCTTTATCGTTACGGATATTATGAAAAAAGATTACGTAAATGTTTTTGGTTATACTTATTTTGTTGTTGCTACTGGATCTATGTCTGGAACGATTGAAGTGGATGATATTATTTTTGTTCGTATTACGAAGAATGTTAAGGAAAATGACATTATTACTTTCAAAAATAAAGATGGAGATATTATTACTCATCGTTTGATTCGTAAGGATGGTAGTCATTATATTACCAAAGGTGATGTTAATAATGTAGCAGATGAATCCATTTCGAAAGGACAAATTATAGGTAAAGTTAAATGGATTGTTTCTCCTAGTTTTATATTGAAATCTATTGCTATTTTCTTAATTGTCTTCATATTATTAGCATTAGTAAATTTTGATAATATTGTTAAAAAGTATATTATTCGAGATAATTCAAAGAAAGAAAAAGATGATAGCTCTAGCACAGAGGAAGAAAAGGAGAATACTAAGAATACAGAAACTTCTGTTGCTACGAAGATTTCTGGTAGTTCGACTACAGTGCCTGATGAAATATTTCATAATCCTAAGAAACATTATGATGAACCTTCTAGTGGTATGACAGTAACAATTGCTTTTGATGCTATGGAAGCATTGGAAAGAGCACATGCTAAAGAGGTTGAACGAGATGAAAGGGTTGAAGTATTAGAAGATTATGATGAATTTGTATTTTCTTATGAACCTATGAAAAAGAAAAATAAAGATTCGAAAGAAAAAGAAACGATTGATTTTCTTGTATCTATTTTAAAATGTAAAAGTAATAATACAGCTAAATCTAGAATGAATAAGAAATGGTTAGAAAAATACCGTTATGTTTATAAATTATGTTATTTATTATTAGAAAATGATACAGAACGTTTTCGTGAAGAAGTAGAAAATCCTCCTTTCCGAGAAATCTATGATTATGATTTGGATCGAGTAGGGTTGACACAATCTATTCGTAATCGTCTTTATGATATGCCTGTTTATGTATTTTTAAGAATTCTTACTTATGCAATTTTATACAATGATGATGAACTATTTGATGGAGTATACAAAATATTAAAATATAAAACGGCTATTGATCCAACGGGTGATTTTATTCAATTAAGTCGTTATGATCAGGATGCTTCTAAACAAGTTCGTACATTAGTTGCGTTTATGAAAAAAGTTCCTAATAAATTTGATAATAAACACGTATTTGAATTAGATAAAGTTGAGAGAATGGTAAAAATTGGAAAGTATTAAAAGGAAGTGAGAGTATGAAACAGAATAATATTGATACCAAAAAAGTATTTATTGTTTTTGTTGCAGCTCTTTTTCTTTTGATTGGATCCTTTTCTATTTATACTTTAATAACTGCTGTTTTCTCTTATAGTGAATTGGAAGAAAAATGGGATGGTGTTACAGTTGCTACTTCTTTTTCTGGCGGAAATGGAAGTGCTGAAAATCCATATGTTATTAAAGATGCTTCTGAATTTGTTTATTTTCAGTCTTTAATTGAAGGGGAATCTTATGAGGCTTATCAAGATAAGTATTACATATTAGGTAATGATATTGATTTTAATGGTCATACTCTTACTCCAATTGGAGCTCGATATGGTGGTAAGCGTATATTTAATGTTGAGGATCATGATGATGACAATTTCCTAGATGTTGTTGATAATGATACTTCGGATGTTGTTGATGATAATACTTCGGATGATGTTGATGATAATCAAGCAGATGAAGATGAACCATTAGATGATAAAGAAGATGAAGAAAGATTCTTTAAAGGCCATTTTAATGGAGATGGTTTTTCTCTTAGTCATTTTGTTATTAAACAACCTGATGTTATTGATGATGTGTCATATTATTCTTTATTTTCTAAGACAGTTGATGCTGAAATCGTTCATTTAAATATGGAAGATGTGACGATTTGTCCTGAAGAAAATGAAATTATAAAAGATGATGAAGAAGATGAAAAAATCGTGGTATCTCTTCTAGTTGGGCACAGTAGTTCTACAGAAGAACATAAAGCGCTATTTGCTGATTTTTCTGTATCTAATCTTAAATTAGACATTCATAATGTTACTAGTGAAGGAACAATTTTCCGCCCTTTCATTGGTACTATTTCTGATGAGATTGAAATTCAAAAAGTTTTCATAGCTGGAGAAATGATTGGAAACGTATTTGAAAATGATATTTCATTTATTCCATCTGAATATAAAACAAGTGTTTCCTATGTAATTGATGGCATTAAACTTACAGATATTCGAAAAGAAAATCTTTATATGGAAGGTATTTCTTATTATTACTCTTTAATTGGAGGAGAGTTCTATATTAATGGTGATATTGTTCCATTAGATAGTGTTTTAGAAGTATTTAATGAAAATACAGTTGCTGATTATTATTGGGAATTTAAGGATGATAAGATTTCTATTCATAAGTTTAAACCTGTTCAATTGAAAGAAATTCCTGCTCTTTCGCAAGCATTTTCTTTTTCAATTCGTCGTTCTGGAGCGATCCCTCTTCATAATACAGGAGTAGAGGGAACGAATGTTTATGTTAATGATTTGACAAGTGATTATAATTATTATATGGGACTTAATTATGTAACTTCCCCAAATGAAACGTTACCTACGAGAGAAAATAAGGGATTGTATGGAGCTAGTAATTTGGCTAAAGTTTATATTCATTATTCTAGTGCAGATTATAGTGATGATACTGTTTTTGGTAGAGTAAGTGTTGCAGATAATTATACAGATTTCTATTATTATAAGTATTATCCTATCGTGGATGGGAAAGTAACTTTTGATTTAATTGATAATCCTTGGGCTAATCGTCCTAGTGGGAAATCATTTAATGGTTGGATTACGGATTATGAAGGTGCTGAAATTAGCATTGATATGGGACATTATGTTCGTAGTGTTACAATTCCTATTGTAGATGGTAATACAGATATTTCAATTGATTTTTATTCAGCATGGAAAGAGGAAACTCTTGTTACGGGGACTAATTTTAATGGTTTAGATTCTCCTGGAATGGTTATGTATGAACCTACTTATGAATATGATTATGGAGATGTTAGTTCTTATTATATCAAGAGAACTCAAGCAGCTTTCACAAACTATCCAACAGGAGCTGTTATTTATACTATGGCTGGAGTTCGTATTGGTGCTACACGTTGTACGACTTATCCAGGTGGTTGTGATTATTTAATTCAAAGTAATTCTGCTATTGCTGAACCTGGAGCAGAATACTATATTTTAACCTTCTCTGATCCTCCTGGACCTAACGCTATTAGTGTTACTCAGGTTCAGCCAACATTAACAATGTTTTCTCCTTTTAATGCTGGAGATTTAGTAGCTGGTAACTTTGAAAAAGTGACGAAAACTAGAAACTCTAGTATAGAGGGATTATATAATTTTAATGGTGTTATGCAACATGGAAATTGTAATGCTAATACTTGTGAATTATATCAAATGGTTCAATTTTATAATGAATATGGAAATATAAATGAAGTTGATTTAAATAAGATTTATTATTATTTGGTAACACGTGATACTAATATTATGGTGCTTACTGGAAATGTTAATGGGTTTAATGTAACGAAACCTGTTACGATTACAAGTATTAATAATGGTGTGAATGGTAATCATACGATTACTGTTAATAGTAGTAATAATGCTATGCGACTGGATGCTGATGCTAGGATCGAATATGTTAATTTAAATTCTAGTGCATCGGCAAGTAGTTCTTTGTATTCAAGTACTGGAAGTAGAGCATCTAATTCTATTATTGGAAATTATCATAATTTAAAAATTGGTCGAGGAGTTATGACTACTAATACTAATAGACGTATCAATGTCTTTGGTGGTACAAGTATGTCTAATACCGTTAGTTTAGGTAATAGTCAAACGGGAACTACTTATCCATTTTCTTTAATCATTGAGAGTGGAAGAATTAATAGTATCTATTTTACTGAATCTAGAAGTGGAAAAGGTACTTTAGTTTTGGATGCTTTTTGTGTTATGGGTAGTGATTTAGATCGCGTTAAAGGAGTTGATACGAATCTAGATGTTTACTATTCTTTCCAAGGAAATGCTGGTAACAATGTTTTGAGAACTTCGACTGATCATGGACGTGTTTATGATTTATATGTTAAAAGTGGGCGTTATGGTACTAGTAAAGCAGATATCTTTACGGGTATCTATGTTGGAGGACGTGGTGCTTCTGTTTTTGGTACTCGTGCTTTAACCATTGAAGGGGGATACATTTATTCAGTTATCGGTGGATTGGGTTCTACTGAGGAACAGAAAAATTATAATGTTATTTATATCTATATGAAAGGTGGATCTGCGGACGCAGTCTTTGGTGGCTCTGGTTCGGGTGAAACTTATGGTAACCGTATTGTAAGTGTTACGGGTGGTACTGTTAATTATTCTGTCTTTGGTGGAAGTAATGGTTCAACTGTAGGTACTACAGGAGACTCTGGTATTTTGAATGGTGACTCTTATGTTTATGTAGGAGGATCGGCACATATTGGTGGAGGATCAGGACAACTCTTTAGAGCGGATGCTGGAAATGTCTTTGGTGCTGGTGCTGGTAATACGAACCAAGATGGTTTAGGTTCTGTTAATAATTCTAATATTGTTATCAATGGAGATGCTATTATAGAAAAATCTGTCTATGGTGGAGGAAACTATGGTTCTGTAGGGGCTAAAAGTACTAGTAGTGTATCTACTACGAATGTATTAGTTCTTGGGGGGACTATTAAAGAATCTGTCTATGGTGGAGGAAACAATAATGGTAGTGGTACAAGTACTCGGGTTACAGCAACTTTAAATATTGATATTCAAGGTGGTTCAATTTCTCAATCTGTTTACGGTGGTTCTCGTACTACTGGTGTTATTTACGGTGGAACCAATGTAACAATTAGTGGTGGAACGATTGCTGGAGACGTTTATGGTGGTGGAGAAGGTGGTTACACAAATAACAATTCTCCAGGTACTTATGTTCGTGATTCTGTTAATGTAACTATTAATAATGGTACAATTTCTGGCTCTGTTTATGGTGGTAGTGCCTATGGAATTGTTAATGCAGCAAATCGAAATACAAATACTTCTAATGCTACAACTACTGTTACAATTAATGGTGGAACCGTTACAAATAATGTCTTTGGAGGGGCTAAAGGTAGTAATTCTTATACCCCTAAAGTTGTTGGAAATATTACAGTTAATATGAACAATGGATCTGTTGGAAATGTCTTTGGAGGATTTGATGCTTCTGGAAAACCTGGCAGTGGAGATATTGTTTATCTGAATGGTGGTACTGTTGGAAATGCCTATGGTGGTGGAAATAATGCTGACCAAACTACATCAGATATTCGTTTACAAGGAACTACAATTAATGGAAATTTATATGGTGGTTCGAATGAAACAGGAACTGTTACCAATTCTTATGTAACTGTTACAAGCGGTAGTGTTAGTGATATCTTTGGTGGTAATAACTTAGCTGGAACTACCGTGAATACTCATGTAACTATTACAAATGGAACGATTACTGGAGACGTTTATGGTGGTGGAAATCAAGCTAATTCTACTAATACGAGTGTTAGTATCAATGGTGGAGATTTAAACGATGTCTATGGTGGAGGATTATCCGCTGGAGTAAGCAATTCAACTCATGTAACGTTTAATAGTGGATCTGCTGATAATGTTTTTGGAGGAAGTAATACATTAGGAGCGGTAAATGACACAGTTGTTAACGTTAATAATACTTCTGGCTCAGGCATAGTAGCTGTCTATGGTGGTAATAACTTAGGTGGAACAACTGATACTTCTACTGTTACGATTTCTGATGGTACTATTGTTGAGGTCTATGGCGGAGGTAAAAAAGTTGGAATTAATTCTACAATTGTCAACGCTAATGGTGGAGAAATTGATAGTGTTTATGGTGGAAGTAATATTGAAGGAGATGTTACTACTAGTCATGTTAATGTTGGAAACGTAGTAGGAAGTACTGTTACCATTGGAGATGTTTACGGAGGTAATAACGCTGGTGGAGTTACAACGGATACTAATGTTCATGTTTATTCTGGTACCATCACGAATGTTTTCGGTGGTGGAGAAAATGCTGACGTTGGAGCCACTAATGTTATTGTTGATGGTGGAATAATTACTGATGTCTATGGTGGTGGAAATGCTGCTGGCGTAGGTAATGATACTTCTTTAGATATTAATGGCGGAACGATTACTAATAATGTTTATGGTGGAGGTAATGAGGGTATTGTTCAAGGAAATACCAATGTTACGATTACAAATGCTGCTGTTCAAGGAAATGCTTTTGCTGGAGGTAATGGTAGTACTGCTGTTGTATATTTGAATTCAGTTATTACAATTGATGGAACGACTGAAATTGGTACTAGTTCCTCTGAGGCACCAAATGATGGGTGTGTCTTTGGTTCTGGAAATGCAGCTTCTACTGGTCTTGAGAGTACTAACAATTCTAAAGCAATTGTTTATATAGCTGGTGGAATAATTCATGGTAATGTTTATGGCGGACCTAAGATGGCAGTTGTTTATGGAACTACAGAGGCAAATGTAGGTTTAAGTGCTGTTACATCTTCTGTTGCTAAACTTCAAGCAGAAGATGATGCTAATCAAGAAGTAGAATTATTTGTACCAGATGTAAATCCAGCATCTTTAACTGAAGGTAATATTGTTATTAGTGGTACTGTCTTCGGTGGTGGTGAAAGTAATGCTTCAGGTAGTACAACTTATGACTGGAACTTCGTTTCTGTTACTAAAGGTATTACTGTTACTGTTGATGGAACAGGTTATGAAAATCATTCTCATAATTTCGTTATAAATGGAAGTATATTTGGTTCTGGAAATGCTTCTACCTCTTCTGGAACATCTTTAATATATATTAAGAATTTGGGTACAACGGCTCACCCAAATAAAGGCATTTCGATTCAAAGAGCTAATTATTTGGAAATTGATCATACAGTCATTGAATTATCAGGAGCAACTGATAGAACGAACCAATTTGGAAACATTTTATATTCATTTAATATTATTGATAAAATGGTTATTAAAAATGATACGACTTTATTATTACAACATAATGCAAACTTGTTACAAGAACTTTATAGTGGTGTTGATTCTGGTAATACTTTAGTTCCTGCAACTGTTGATATTGATGATGATACTAAAACAGTTACTAAAAACGTCGATAATCGTATTTATATGATTCCTGGACAGAATTTGAATGTAACTATTAACCAAGCTGCTACTGCTTATGGTAAGGTTACAGGTATGACGTTCTTTGGGATGTATAATTCATATGAAGGTGGAACGTATCGTTTTGGTTTATATGATGATGATGTTAGTTATGGAGATACCGGAAATGCTAGTATGGCAATTGTTGGTGGTAGTTATGTTATTGGTTTACGGAATGATAATCATGATATAACGAAGGATGGATTCTATTCAAATTATTTGGATGAAGAAACTTATACTGACATCTATACAGCTTATATTGATCCTACTCCTATTGGTAAGACTGGATATCGTTGGGTTATCGGTTTTGAAGCAATTAGTTATGAATTTACTTTACAAGCTTCTAGGTATTCTTCTTTGGGAACTTATGAATTACAATTGATTGACTTTGCTGAAGGAGATACATCGTTTACTGTATTAGGATTTGATAGCAATGGTTTAAACCCTGAATTATCTTTAGTTGATTCTAATTTGGTACCAAGAGTTGGTGCTTCTGAGGAGGAAGCTAATAGTATCTTTGGTCTTTCTCTAAAAGTTGAGACTCAAGAGTGGACTGGTTATGGAACAACTAAATTATTGAGTAATGGTGGTGGCCAGACTACTGGGGATCAAGAGTATCGTACCGATAGTCGTCAGCTTCCACCTTCTATGATGTTCTATTTATATCATGCTAAAAATATTACTTGTTCAGGTAATTTAGGAACGGTAGTTTTGACAATGCAAGGTGCTGTTCCAAAGAATGAGATTGATTATGAAATTAAATTCATTACTGTAACGATTCATTTAACTGCTATTAATGTAGATGCTGATAGTTACGATGCTTCTATTACGTATGATAAGAAGTATGAATTACCTTCTTCTACAGATGTTAATATAACGAACCAAAGTCAATTTAGTGCTTATTATTCTTTAACGACATTTAAAGATGATTTTTCAAAAGTATATGGAAATAATAATGATAATGTTCACGTATTAGTAACAAATTATCCACTTCCTGTTAATACAATGATTACCATGCTTGATTATGGTACGAATCCTAATCGTCCTGAGTATTATTATTTCCGTATTAATCAATCTGTTTACAATGATTCTATTACACAGCTAAACCAGTATAATGAAATAACTTATCGTCTGAGTCAATTCATTAAAATGGATAGTACTAGTACAAATAATACATATAATGATGCATCGGCAAACTTATCGTATTATGATAATACTTCACATCTGGTCGATGAAGAGTTTATGTTTATATTTGACTTTAAAGAATGTACACAGGTTACAGGAGATCATTTGGGCAATACGATGTTGTTTGAACTTCGAAACCCTGAGGATCGTACGATTTTTAACGTATTAGGTATTCGTGAATCAATCATGGTTTATAATACTTATGAAAGTAGTAATGTTGTTTTAAACCAAACAATTGCAGACACGGATTCTTACTTATACTATAATGTTGCAGATCAATTTAGTTATTCTACAGAAGTTCTATATAATGAAACTGAAAACCGTCAACCAGTTATTGATACTAATTATGAATCTAGTAAAATGGGATTAAATGTTGTATTTATCGATAAAGATGGAGAAAAAGTAAGTTCCAGTCTATTAATTGGTACAAGTATTCATATTGGTACGCAAGAATACTTTGCTGATGGTGATGGTGTGTTCCGAATTAAGTTAGCAAATAAAGTTTCGAATTTAAATCGAGCGGCTAGCATTACGGTTAATAAAGACTTGCCTTCTGGACAGTATACTGTACAATACTATCTATTTGCTTCGGATGATGGTCTTCATAATTCTTATGTTGAAAACTCTGTAATGGAGGAGTTTACGGTAAATGTAGTTAGTGCTGATAATGCTATTATTGTAGATTGCGAGGATCCGATGAAAGTTGTAGATGGAACAACTGGTCTAAATATGGATAATACAAATATCAATACTTATACGGTTAAGTATTATTCTCATCTTTCTAATCCAAACTTTAGAATTGAAGTATTTAAACGTGATGTTTCAACTATTGACTCTACAACCTTTACTTCTGTTCCATTCAGTCAATTATTTACAAACAATCTTACTGTTGTACGAGGAAACGAAGTATCATTCTCAATGGGTGGGGATGATGAAAAGGACTTTAATTTTGAACTTCAAAGAAATCTTACAAGTGGTACGTATCGAATTGTCTTCCGTCTATATGACAGTGATCAGTTAATTGATGAAGAGACTAAATACGTGATTGTTAAGAAAAAAACCTCATAAATGGTTTGAATTTATATTGATATTATGATAATATTAGGATGGTGATAATAGATGAGAAAGTTTTTACATTGGGTTTGGTCGTTTTTAGAAGTCTTTATTATTGTTTATGTTATTTTAATTACTTCTTTTATTCTTTGTCGTAATAAATATGGATATACTCAGTTTGGAAATTATACTTTTCAAAATATTGATTTAATCGATGAAAGAAATATTCAAAATACGAAAAAGGGTGATTTATTAATTGTTAAGAATAGTAATGATATTCATGTTGGTGATTTGATTTACTATTATGCAGCATATAATGAAACTTATATTATTCGTAGTGATTACGTTACAAAAATTGATAGTGATGATTATAGTTCTCTCTATACTGTTCATAGAGGAGATGATGACATTACAATTTCAAGTACAAGACTTTTAGGAAAATATGCTAATACTTATGGAACTCTTGGTAGTGTTCTTCAAGTATTGGAGAGTCGTATTGGATTCTTATTCTTAGTATTACTTCCTATTATGATTGTTTTCATCTATCAAGTATATGAATTTATTGTGATTATCCGTTATGAAAAAGTGGAAGATATAGAAGATGAAGAAGATTCTAGTTCTAAACAAGAAGAAGTAAAGCCTGTTGCAAAGGAATCAAAAATTTCAACAGCAACTGTTGAAAAAGAAGAAACTTCATCAAGCGTTCCTGAAGAAAAAGTGGAAAAAAATGTTGATAAGTTCCAATTTTTCCAAGAGGAAGAACCAAAAAAAGAAGAATCTGAAGAAGAAATTGAAATTTTATAAAAGGATTATTGCTAAATAATCCTTTTTTTATGTTATAATGTTAATAATAGGAGGAAGTATGAAAAATAAGTTCAATCCCAAAAATATTGTTTTTGTTTTGTTATTGATTTTAGGCGCTTGCTTCCTATATTGGGGGTCTAAGATTACTTATACCTCTTATGAGTCCATGATTGAAGGATCGGCTAGTAGCCATACGGCAGGAATAAAAATTAAAATTAATGGTGTTAACGTGCTTGATAGTTCTGCCGTTTTGGATGATCGTATTATTTTAGATAATACTACTTGGGTTTCTACACATACTAGGGCTGGGAAACTATCTCCAGGTAGTCGCGGAACAATTGATTTACAATTAGATCCAACGGGTAGTGAGGTAGCGATTCTTTATGAGTTCCAGTTTGTCGATAAAGTAATTGATGAAGATAAATTGATTAATTTTGATTCTATTACTTGTGATGATACAGGTTTTACTCGAACGGCTGTTGATACGTATAGTGGTATATTAACAATGAATGATGTTATGGACGGAAAAAAAGTAAATATTTCAGTGGACTTTTATTTTGATTATTTAACCGATATTGAAGGTATTACAGAAGATAATCAGACGTTGGATGATTTATTTGAAATTCATTTTCATGCAATACAATATAATGGAGAAACATTAGTACCTTATTCAGGATAGAGGAGTTTTATGAATATAATCAAGGATAAAATTAAGAATATAGAATATGTTGATGAGAAAATTCGTTTTCTTCTTTTTGTGTTCTTCTTATTTTTTGTTCTTTTCTTAGCTCGTTATTTATTAGGAATGGCTTATTCTCGATATGAGGTTCGTACTAAGATTAATTCTAATATTGATAAAGCTTTATATATTTTTGAAGATGAAAAGCTAAGTTTTAATTTGGAACCAGATGGTATCATTCCTAGCAATGAACCATATACTTATCGTTTTAGTATTTCTAATCATAATGCTTCTAAGCAAAGTGATGTAGATATAGCTTATAATGTTAGTTTACGAACAACAACGAATTTACCAATTACGATTCAGTTATATCGTAATGAATTGCCTAGTACTCCAGGAGCTTCTAATGTTTTACAAGGAGCTGTTACTGCACAAGATGAGGATAATGCATGGTATCGTATTTATAATTGTAATAGTCAATATCAAATGAATTATGTAGATGAGGTTACGGATTATTATACGATTGTGATTCATTTTCCAGCATCTTATTCTTCTAATTTAAACTATGCAAATTATATTGAAAGTATTGAGGTAATTATAGATTCTAATCAAATTATTTAAGGAGGGATTTTATGAAATTTGTAAGAAAACATAAGACGGCAAGCATTATTGTTATGGTTTTTTTCACTTTGTTTCTTACGATTGCGATTGCTTTTGGTCGTTATATAAAAAATATTCTTAATAATTATATATTAGAAACGAAATCTTTTTATTTTAATAGTAGTATTTTAAATATTAATGGAAAGAATTATGCTATTACGAACTGGGATGGTGTTAATTCTTATAGTTTAACCATCGATTTGAATAACCGCAAAAGTGAAGAACGTTATACTAAAACTGATATTTCTTATAATATTTTAGTTTCTTGTCCAACTACTGTTGTATGCACACTTAATAAAACAGCTGGAGTCATCCATCCTGAGGATGAGACAGATAGTTATATTATAACGGTTACACCTCAACAGAACTTCCATGAAGGAGATACCGTTGTTGTGCAAACATCCGTTACGTCGGTTTCTCCTTATCAAAAAACATTGAGTGCTACCTATACTATCGGAGTTGAGAAAAGTGATTTTTCTTATGATATTGTTGATAGTGTTAATGCTAAATTTTTAACAATGAATTTTACGAATGCAATTTCTTTCTATCAAGTTGAAACTGCATTTGCAGGACATGCTGTAGGAGAACATATTAGTTTGGATGAATATAATGAATTGTCTACGAATGATCGTAATAATTGTTTCTCTGCTATTGTTACGGTTCAGTATGATCCTCATGATTTGTTTGTTGATATGACAAATGAATTATTTATTAAACGGTTATCGGGAAATGGTTATTATGCAGAAGAAACAATAGGTGGATTTGCTTACGTCAAGAAATTTACATTTAAAGTACCGGCTAGTTCAAGTAGCTCTATTATCTTTTATAAGGATGATGTAACTGAGAATTATACTTATCCGATTGTAAATAATACGTCTGCTATTCAAGTTTCTGTAAATCTTGCAAATTAGTATATTCTTTTTGACAAATATCTATGATATAATTTATTTGATAGGATAGGTGATTTATGTGGACAATTTAATTAACGTATATATGAATTATAAAATGAATCGCCTTACTGAGTACGGTGTTTTGCTATTTCAACAAGATACCGTTTTTATTCGACAAGTGATGGAAGGATATATTCGGACATATATCGATAATTGCTATTATGGAATATTTAATACAATTGATGATAGTCATTTTAATTTGAAAAATCTAAAACTTGAGTTTGATGGAATTATGGTTGAAATGCTTGAAGATTATCGGGTTTATGAATTACAAGTTAGTAATCAAGAGTATACTGATAATCGAAAAATGATAGAGGACTTGAATCCATTTTGCTTAGAACTGATTAAAATTGATGATTTAGAAATTGATAATAAGGATAGTATTCCAGCTAAAGTTGAAGAATTTATACATAAAAATAAATTTTTTTCTGATAAGAAAGAGGTTGTTTCTAAATTGATTTCTCTAGTGAGAGAAACTTTTGTTACTTCTAAAAAATTATTAGATTTTACTGATAATTATTATGTTTTATCTGAACGTAGTTTTGAAGGACAAAAAGATATTATATATTTGGAGATGGTTCCTAATATTAAATCTTTAGAGATGTATCGTTCTAGTTTAGTGCAGAAGGTATATCGTGATGATCGATTAGAAATATCTAAGATAGAATGTTTATTACAAAAGGTATCGTTATTGTTACTTCGTAATGTTTTAAAACATGATAAATTGAATACTTATTTTATTCAATTTCCTGATGGAGTAATCAGTCGTGGTAAGATTCAACATTCCATTTTATCTTTGATGGATAATCCTATCATTCGTAAACATGTTATTGTAGGAGTTTCTTATAATACATATTTAAATCAAAAAATTGCATTTGTAGAAGATTACCAATTTGGTTGTATTCAAGATTTTACACATATTCATGATGTATATCAGAAGACAGATACAATCTATAAAGAAGGAATATTTAATTATCTTCTTGTTTGGGATTGTAAATACCGTGATCGTGATTATTTCTTAGGATATAATCCAGAATCTATGAAAACATTGGTATTTGAGGAGGATTAATATGAGTACGTATATTCGATTTTTATTTGAATTTATGTCGGTTTTCTTTAAGGGAATCGGAATGATTGTAGGAGGTTTCTTTAAAGGAATTCTACAATTGTTTAATATACAAGAATACATGTATGTTATTGAGTTTTATCGAAGTGATTTAAATGTTGCTGAATGGATATTAGTAGTGGTTGCTGTTATAATTATGTTTATTGTTTTAGCACTCATTATTTTATTAATTGTATTCTTTATTAGAAAATATATGAAATTTCGAAAAACTCTTGTAGAACAAGAGTCTATGCTTCAAGAAATAGGAGAATTAAATCGAGAAGTTGCTACTTTAGTTGAAGAAAAAGAAAAGATTTTAGCTATGAAGGTTTCTCAACTTGGATTGAAACCTGATGAAGAAGCTACTGTTACAGAAGAAGAGACTGAAAGTACTGAGACTCTTGATGGAGATTTGGATAGTTATCGATTTAGTAAACTTCATGCCATTGATTTACAATTTCGTGATTATAAGATTCAACAGTATAATAACACCTTTACTTTGGAAGAGTTAGTTGAATCATTTAGAAATTTCTGTGCTTCTAAGTTAAAACTTTATTATACGACAAACTTAATACGTTTATTTATCTCTGGTTTATCAGCTACTAAATTGGTTATCTTACAAGGTATTTCTGGTACTGGTAAAACTTCCTTAGCTTATGCTTGGGGTAAATTTATTCGAAATGATGCTATTATTGCTTCTGTTCAACCATCTTGGCGTGATCGTACCGAGTTATTTGGTTATTTCAACGAGTTCACAAAAAAGTTTAATGAAACAGAAGTTTTAAAGGGATTATATTTAGCTGGTTATACAGATGATGTTTATGTTACTGTACTAGATGAAATGAACATCGCTCGTGTTGAGTACTATTTCGCTGAAATGTTATCTATTCTAGAAATGCCTTCTAGAGATGAGTGGATTGTAGAACTTGTTCCAAGTGCTTGGGATAATGACCCTAAGATGTTAAATTCTGGAAAACTTCAAATCCCTGGAAATATGTGGTATGTTGGTACAATCAATAACGATGATTCTACGTTTGCTGTTACTGATAAAGTGTACGACCGTGCTATGCCAATTGATATTAATGATAAAGGACAACCTTTTGAACCTATTGATACCGATTCTATGAATATTAATAGTTCTTATTTGGAAGGTTTGTTTGCAGAAGCTAAACAAAAACATCCTCTATCTAGTGAGATGGAAAATAAGATTAATGAGATGGATGATTATGTTATTAAACATTTCCGTATTGCTTTTGGTAACCGTATTGTTAAACAAATGAAAGATTTTGTCGCAACTTATATTGAATGTGGTGGTACTGAAGTTGATGGTGTTGATTATTATATTGCTCGAAAGATATTGCGTAAGTTTGAACAATTAAACCTAGCTTATATTCGTGATGAAATCGATCCATTTATTGAATTTTTAGATAAGATGTTTGGAAAAGATAATTTTAATGAGTGCAAAGAATATCTAACAAGACTTAAGAAACTTGTATAGTAGGAGGTGAGTAGATGGATACTCTTGAAAAGGAAGAGGTATTAGATGATGATGAGTTATTTCTTCATAATTTGAATTCAACCTTACATGTAAAAAAAGATTATGACATGAAAGACTTTGACTATGAGTGGTTGACTATTATTGAAGATGTTCTTCCTTACCTTGATAATATTTTGAAAAATCCTAAGCGATTTATTATCAATGAAGAAGAAGTAGTTAAAGTTGAACTTGCTCGTAGAGTTACAGTTGAATCTGTTATTCATCTATCTCAGCATACTAATTTAATTCAAAAAATTGAAGATAATGGTGATGTTAAACCTTCTAAGATTTTAAATATTAATAAAGAAGAAAGTATGGATACTTATGAAAACCGTTTTATATTTACTTTATTAAGTAATTTGAGGTATTTCTTTGAACAAAGAGTATCTGTTACTTCGGGGGCTAGCTATTGTTTAGATAAAAACTTATTGAAGTATGAAGCTAATACAAAAGTTTATGGAGAAGATTTGAAGATTAGTATTGATGTTAATGATATTACTAAAAATATCAAAGAACATTCTGGTGATCGTGGTAATATGACTTTTGAAGATCGTATTCGTAAGGCTAAAACACAAATTGATGGTTTTTTTGGAACAGAATTAATGCAAAATTTAGCGAAACTTCATTTTGATCCTGTGCGTAGTCCTATTAAAAAGACAAATGTTATTTTGAAAAATCCTAATTTCCGTAAGGCTGAAGAATTATGGAATTATATTCAGTCTTTTGAAAGTAAAGATAAAAGAGAAAAAGAAAAAAGAGAATTCTTTGATAAGGGAATTTTAAAGAATGAATATGATCAAGCTTTCTTAATGGCTTTTATTGCAAATAAGAATTTTATTAGTAGTAGTACTAATACAACGGAGTCTAATATTATTAATCAAATGATTCAAAGATTAGTAGAGAATTTATTAGATACTGATTCTGAACTAACGGAAGATAAAATTGCGGAAGCATTTGGAAAGCAAATACAAATTATAAAAGAAAAAAATGCAACTCGTGCTGATACTATTTATGGTGTTTTAAAAGATCGCCTTGATCGAGAGAATAACGCGATGAATGACGTATTGTTGTATTTCCAGAAAGAGGCGTAAAATGAAAGGAATTGTTGATAATAAAATTTTTCGGATTTTATTTGGAATTATAAAAGGTTTTTTTATAACAATTATTGTTATTTATTTATTGTTTATTTTATTTCAAAGATTATCTGGAAACCGTAGTTTATTTGGATATCGTATGTTTACAGTTGCGTCTGGTTCCATGGCTGGTGTTTATGAAATCAATGATGTTATTGCTGTTAGAGATTATGATATTAAGAAATTAAAAATAGGGGATGACATTGCTTACCGTGGAGTTCGTGGTGGTTTAGAAGGAATGCTTGTAACCCACCGAATCATTCGAATTGAGAATGGGACGAATGGTGAGAGAATATTTGTTACACGAGGAGTGAATGCACCTGCTGAGGACCCTTCTGTTTTAGAAAATCAGATTATGGGAAAAGTTGTTGGAGTTGTTCCAATTATATCTCCTTTAAATCATGCTGTTAAAAGTCAATTAGGATTTTTCTTACTTATCTTTTGCCCACTTGTAATTGTTATTGTTTTAGAAGTATTACAGACCATTACGGATATACAATTGGAAAAAAATGAAATACAAGAAATTCACAAAGAAAGTACAAAATCTAAAAAGAAATTTAAACAAGATAATAATCATGTTGAAGAAAATAAACAGGAAGAAGATTCAAGTGAAAAATTTACTTTTACAGAAGAAGAATCTTCTAAGGAAAAACAAAATGAATCCCGTGATGAGATTCAGGTTAGTGAACATGAAAAAAGAGAAAGTGAAACGTACATTGAAGTACCAGAAGTTGTAGAAATGAAAGAAGAACGAGAAAAAATAGAAATCATATAGGAGAAAATATGGGAAAGCAAATAGACAGAGAAAAGTTAGCTGCTTTAAATGTTAAGTTTAGGAAGCATAAATATCTTAGTATCTTACTAGCACTTTTTACGTTAGGTGTTAATATTTTCGCTTGGTTTGCTTTTTCTTCTAGTGCTGGTCTTCAGCTAGATGCAACAGTTGCATCTTGGGATGTTGAATTTAAAGATAATGGTGTAGTTTCTCGTAATATTTATATCGAGATTACTAAGATGAAACCTGGTATGACTACTTATGAAAAAACTGTTGAAGTTGATAATAATAGTGAGGTACCAGCTACTTTCCGTTATGAAGTTATTTCTGTTACTCTTTTAGGAAATACTTTAGATCTTACTCAGTATAGTAATATTGATACACACTTACGACAGTTCTATCCGTTTTCGATTCAATATGCTGCTAATAAAACATCATTAGCTGGTAATGATAGCCTTGAGTTTAATGTACAAGTATCTTGGCCTTATGAGTCTAATACTCCACAATATTTTTCTCAAGATGATGTTGTTTATGATTTTAATGAGTCTTTCATTTATTATTTAAAGAATGGAACAAATTATGAAGAGACAACGATAGCGAATGAGACTGCTTTTACGAATCAGAAAAGTAATTTATATTTAATAAAAGATGATGCTGACAGTTATTTTGGTATGGCTTGTGGTAGTTATGAGAAAGCTACAGGAGAACCATGCTTGACTATGAATATGAGATTATATGTTGAACAAGTTAATTAGAAAAATAAAAATGCCTAAGTGATTAGGCATTTTTTTGTGTGAATTTAATGGATACTTTCATTTTTGTTTCTTCGTTTGCTTCATCAATTGCATATTCTGTATCTGCTTGATTGTTCATTTGATTGGTTGCATCATCATTCCATTTAAAGAATACTCTAAATGTTGTATCTGTACTATTTTTTGTTAACTCTCCTGTTATTTTTCCTGTTTGTGTAAAATTATAATTCGTATCATTAATTGTGTATCGTGTAAAGACTAAATCTAATAGAGGAGTGCTATCATCTACAACACATGTTATTTCATAATTAAAATCAACATCTACATCTTCAGCATTTACTACTATATCAAAGTGGCCTGTACTTCCTGGAGCAAGGACTCCATCATTTACATACTCATTTACATCAAATACAGGTGTAATTGTGTTGGTTAATTGAGTTTTATTGCTAATATCTTCATCATTAACCTTTATATTCCAACTAGCTATTCTAGCCTGCATTTCACCTTTTACTTGTTTTCTATATTTTGCATAGGATGTCTGAAATAAGTATAAGAGTGATAATGTCAGGAGTAATACAAAAAGAATTAAAAATCGTCTGTCGTTTTTTTTCATTTCTATTCCCTCTATCTATTTTCGTAAATTTCTATCCAACTTCCAACCCAACCACCTTCATCATTAAAGACTTGTCCAGTTACTGCTTGAAAGGTTGAATCTGTCATTCTTCTTAACTCAAACCACTTTCTACTGCCACAGGTATTGGCTACAAATGTTTGGTCATTACTTGGATCATATCCTACTAATGATACCCAATGAGCATGAGGGCCACCATTATCAAATACATCCCCAAAATTGTTATTTATTTTTTCAGCTTCTCTTAGGTCTATTACTACGGTGTGATTTTTTTCTAAAGCTTCTCTTATTTCATTATAATATGCATCGGCTGTTTGTGGTAGGGAAGATTTTGGATGTGTTCTCACTTTTACTGTTTTTGACAGTTTTCCCTGTTTTTGTAGATTTTTGATTGCTGTTTCATGAGATTCTACACTTACATCTGAGCCAGCCTGATTCACTTCAACAGGATCTCCTTTATAACCATAAGCACTTAATGCGGAGGTCAATGTTGTAGGACCACATCCTCCTGTTGAAAATGATCTACCATCTCTTAGTGTAGCTTGTGAAAAAGAAGCTTCATTCTGTCCATATACTTCATATGTTGTATCTCCAAATGTGATTCGAAAATGGTCTCCTCCTACGTCTTGTACTTGGGTAGAACTAACACCATTATATGATAGGTCTTCTTTATTTTGAATTTGATTTCCTTTTTGATAGTCATCTCCACCGATTATTTTTTTTGAATCTTGTTCTCCTTGATATGATGTTGCTTGTTGTATGGATGATTTTTTTAAATTCCAGCATTCACTAAATGTATTTTTATTTCCGGTAGCATTTATAAAAACATTTATAAACATTGGTATAAAAAATACTAAGACAGCTGCGATAAAGGAATTTCTAATTCTTGGAAATAATTTTTTATTCTCTGGATCTTTTAACATCTTTGTAAGATTAATCATCGACATCAATATTAGTATTATAGGTACTATTGTTTGTATGAGTGTTACTATTCTTTTGGCGATGATGATAAATGTTCCTACTGAACCGGAACATTCCAATATCTCTATCATATTTATCACCTTATTTTTATTCTATCATATTATTTATTTTTTGAATAGCATTTTCTTATTTTGTGGTAAGATAAAAATAGGTGATTTTAATATGGAAGAATTAGAAAATCAATTTCGTTATTTAGTAGGTGGATATTATGGTGTTGCCATTATGGATGAATATCCTCTAAAGGAATATGTATTGAAAGATATTGAAAATTATATTCGTGATTTTGTTGAAGTGAATCCTATTCCTTCTTTTGCTTATAAAGATGAGGCTTTAAAGGTAAAAGAATCCCTTTCTAATAAAACAAAATTACAAGATGCTTTAATTGTTTTAACAAAGATGAATGGACCAATGGATTTAGTATTTCTAATTAAACAACGTTTAAAACAATATTCTAAATAAGAATAAATTTACAAAGATTTATTTTCATATTATAATAATTTGTTAAGAGGTGTTATTATGGGGATATTTGGTTGGATTTTTTATTTCATTTTAGGAATTGTATTTTTCTTTATTTTATTAGTTTTTCAAAATAAATATTCTATTACAAATATGGAAAAATTACTTTTATCTATTATTTTATTAATGATCTCAGCCGGTATCTGTTATCAATTGGCGATTCCATATACGGATAATCTTTTTCTTGTTTTTGTTTTTTTAATGATAGTGGATGTTATTTATAGTAGTTATTTTATAGAAAGAGATTTTTTTAATAAAAATGATCGAAATATTACGTATTATATTGTATTAGTATTAATAGGGTTTTATATTAATCAAGAATTTATTAATCAGGTATCTCGTGTTTTTTTAACTGGAGAAGATTTAAGAATTATTTTATGGACAGGGGCTTTTCTATTTCTTTATTATTTTTGCCGAAATCGTGGTGTTTTTGCAAATGTATCTTCTTTTAAAGAGAAGGGAATGAATCAAGAAAGTATTCTAATACAATATGCTAAACTGAAATGTCAATATTATGATGAATGTAATGTTAAAGATCGGGATCTTTCCAATTTATTATATGCGATTATGATTTTTGAAAATCATCGTAGGAATTCTTTCTTACGAAAGTATGATTATTTTGTGTTCCGTTTGAATGGAAATAAAGCAAAATTAGGTATTATGCAAGTAGAGAGTTCTAAGTATATTACTGATAGTGAAAGTATTGAAATCGTATCTAAGAAATTGCAGAAAATTGCTGAAAAGAAGAATAGTAAGAAGAAAATAACGGTAGAAGAAATTATTGAAAACTATGATAAAAATAATGCTAAAGAGATTCAATTTATATTTGACATTATTAAAAAATTCTAGTTTTCTTTCTTCTTTTTTTATGGTATATTTTATTTAAAGGTAGTGATTAATATGAAGATTAAAAAATGGGGAAAAATGTTATTTCTTTTGTTTGTTGTTTGTTTTGCATGTTGTGGTTGCAATGGAACGATTACGAGAAATATTCGTCATGCAGGGTTTACTGTTGGAGATACTTTTGTATGTGATCCTTTTTATCCAAAGGATAAAGAAGATACTCATTATGAAAGGGTTAAATATTTTACTGGAAGTCATTTGATTAATTCAGAGGGTAAGATTTATGAATTGGCTCTATCTCAGCCATATGCTAATGGTCAAAATTGTCGTGAGGCTCAAACCACTCTTCGTGAGAAAGCAATTTTAGATAATCGTATCATCAAGGCAGAAGACAATAAGTATTATTACTTAGTAAGTCAAAATAATGTGGCAAGTTATAGTGAAGTTCCACAAACAGATAACAATTATACGATTTATGATATTTTATTAAGAGATGAAGATGTTATAAAAGTTATGACAGCTGATAATAGTAAAGGGGTTTATTATGTTTTGAAGCAAGATGGAAATATTTATGCAAATGTTATTCAAAAGCCTGATCGTAATGGACCATTTGTTTTAACTAGTACACAAGTTATTTTTGATAAGACTGAGTATCTTGCTAATATTATTGATTTTAACTATGTTGGCAATTCTTTAAATACTTATGTTAAAACTGAAAATAAGATGTTTAGAATGCGTATGAAGAATGCTGAACGTTGTCAGAAATATGCTGATGTAGTATGTGAATTTGAATTAAAAGAAGATACTATGTTTGAGACATATAAAGATCATATCATTTTATATAATGGTAATATGTTAGTTACGGATTATAAACAAATATTTACAGTAGAAAAATAAGAAAAGAAAAGATGCTTTTCTTTTTTATGATACAATAAAGTAGGATGTGATAATTTGGAACTATTATTGAATATATTTTGGCCATTTGTTTTAATGCTTTTGGTGGTGTTATTGATGCTTGCTTTTTTAAAAACTAGGAAAGGTGCAGACACTAATAATATTGATTTAAGTCATATTAATCAAGATTCTTTTCAGAATTATGCAAAGTTTTATGGAAATATTATTCCTACTGATGCTAATTTTGATCAAAAAATGAATCAAATCTATTTATTAATTACAGAGAAACATTTAACAGATATTCAAGTCATTGCCAAAGAATCTGATTGTACATTACCAGAATGTATTTTGAAAATTCGATATTTAAAGAATAAACGGTTATTAGGGGATATTTATATTGATTCTCAAAATATGATTTTATTTCCTTGTAGTGAAGAAGATGAAAAATTATTGGATCGATATAAACCATTTATATATGGTAGTCATTCTCAAGTAAATGAAATTGCTAATGTGATTTCGAATCCTAATCGATTAGATATTCAATCTTTAAGAAAAGAAATATTAAATGATTTGAAACGATTAGATAGTAAGGGTTTAATTAATGGATTGAAGATTGATGATATTGATGGAAAAATTATTTATTATACAATAGAAAAAAAGAAAATTCATAATAATTATGAGACTGTTCATTGCCCAAATTGTGGGGCTTTAAATGATGTAGAAATCAATAGTAAGGCTCGTTGTGGATATTGTCAAACAATTATAATAGGAAGAGATTATACGGATTCTATTTAGGAATAATCTCTTTTTTTCTTTTAGCTTACATGTTATACTATGAAAGAAGCGAGGGATGTATGTGTTGCTAGCAAATCAATGGAAAGAATATGAGTGTTTGGATGCCTCTTTAGGGATGAAATATGAAAGATGGGGAGATATATTTTTACTTAGACCTGATCCTCAAGTTATTTGGGACCATGGAGATCTAGAAAAGAAATATGAAGGGAAAATTGATGCTATTTATCATCGCAGTAATAAAGGCGGAGGACAGTGGGAAAATTTAAAAAAGGTTCCTGCCTCTTGGCTGATTCATTATAAAGAATTATCTTTTCATATTAAACAAATGGGATTTAAACATACAGGTTTATTTCCAGAACAGGCTGTCAATTGGGATTTTATGATGAATAAGATTCTATCTAGTAATCGTAAAATTCGAGTTTTAAATTTATTTGCTTATACAGGTGGTGCTACGGTTGCGTGTTTGGCTGCCGGAGCTCATGTTACTCATGTTGATTCTTCAAAAGGTATGGTTGATTGGTGTAAAGAAAATGTCTTAACTAGTGGCCATCAGGGAGAAAACATTCGTTATATTGTTGATGATGTTGTAAAATTTGTGCAAAGAGAAATAAGACGTGGTAATCATTATGATGCTATTATTATGGATCCACCTAGTTATGGTCGAGGCACTAATGGTGAAGTATGGGATATTGAGAAAAGTCTATTTTATTTAGTTTCTGTTTGCCAAGAATTACTAAGTGATGATCCTTTGTTCTTTTTAATTAATTCTTATACAACAGGGATGTCTTTAACAGTACTTGAAAATATTTTAGTTATGACGGTTGGAAATCAATATAAAGGAAAGATTTCTTGTGGAGAAGTAGGACTTCCTATTACAAATTCTCCACAATTAGTATTACCTTGTGGTATTTATGGAAGATGGGAAAAAGATGAATAAGTTAAAAGTATTATATGAAGATAATCATTTGATTGTGGTAATAAAACCATTCAATGTTCTTAGTCAAGGAGACAGTACTGGTGATTTATCTATTATGGATCAAGTAAAGGCTTATATTAAGGAAAAGTATCATAAGCCAGGAAATGTATATTTAGGATTAGTACATCGTTTGGATCGCCCGGTTGGTGGTATTATGGTTTTTGCACGTAGTAGTAAGGCTGCTTCTCGTTTATGTAAGTGTTTTAATGAACATCAAATATCGAAAAAATATTTGGCGATTGTTCATGGAAAAATGGAATCTGAAAAGGGAGAATGGAAGGACTTATTAGAAAAAGGAAAAGATGGAAATACTCATGTTTCTCCTCATGGAAAAGAAGCAATTTTAGAATATGAAGTATTGGATTACAATAAACAGGAGAATTGTAGTCTTGTTTCTGTCAACTTAAAGACTGGCAGACATCATCAAATTCGTGTTCAGTTTGCTAGCAGAGGACATTATTTATTAGGAGATCAACGATATGGCGTATTAGACCATACACAAATATCGTTGTTTGCTTATCAACTTTGTTTTCCTCATCCGATTACGAAAGAAGAATTGTTTTTTCAAACATTTCCAGAGAAAAAAAATCATTGGACAAAATTTACACTGTAAATAAAATGTACAAAAAATAAAATGTTTGCAATTACATTTTTTTTTTGTTATCATGGTAATAGATTATAAGAATAGAGGGAGTAGATTTAAATGAATTTTGATTTATCATGGTTTTCAACAATACCTGGATTATTAATTACAGGTGGAGTTATTTTATTAATTATTGCTTTGATATTATTACTATTTGGTAGAAAGAAATCAAAGAAAGCTAAAGAAGGAGCTCAAGTACCTGCACCTGCAGATTCTAATGTAGTGGCTTCACCTGCAGCTAATCCTGCAGAGGTTGCTGTTGCACCTGCTGATCCAATGGCAGCTGTTGCTGTTACACCTGTTGATCCAATGGCAGCTGTTGCTGTTACGCCTGTTGCGGTAGCAGATTCTACGATTCAACCAGTAATGCCTGAACCTGTTGCTGTTACGCCTGGCACACCAGATATTACTATAACTCCAGTTCCAGCAATGCCTGAGGCTGCTGTTGCACCAGCTCCAGTTACACCAGAGGTTGCTCCTGCACCAATGCCAGAAATGGCTCCTGTTGTGCCTGCAACTCCTGAAGTTGCAACTCCTCCAGCAATGCCTGAAGTTGCTGCTGCTCCAGTTGTTGATCCTGTTGCCGTAGCACCAGAATCTGTTGTACCAGTTCCTGCTACACCAGAGGTTGCCCCTGCACCAATGCCAGAGGTAGCTCCTGTTATACCTGTGACTCCAGAACCTGTAGCACCAGCAATGCCAGAAGTACCTACAGTTTCTGAACCAATTACATCAGAGGTTGCACCAGTTCCTGCTACACCAGAAGTAGCACCTGCTGTTGCTACTGCTAGTCCAGAACCTGTTATTTATGGTGGAGCTAGTCCAGCTGTTACAGATATTAATATTAATCAAGATAATCATCAAATATATGGTGGAGCTGATCCATTGCAAAATACGCAAACAATTCCAGCTGTTGCTCCAATTGCACCTGCTGTAGATCCAGTAGTTGCTGCTCCTCAACCTGCTGAAGTTGCTCCAGTTGTTATGCCAACTCCAGAAGTTGCTCCTGCACCAATGCCTGAGGTAGCTCCTGTTGCCCCAGTTGCACCGGTTGCTCCTGCAAGTCCAGTTCAACAATAAAAGCATTGATTAATGCTTTTTTTTTGTATTTTTCAATGTTATAATCAATATAAGGTGGTATTATGAGAAAAGTATCCATATTGTCTTTACATCTTGGCTATGGAGGTATTGAAAAATCTATTGTTACTTTGGCAAATACTTTATGTGATCGTTATGAAGTAGAAATTGCAACTTGTTATAAACTTTATGATAAACCTGCTTTTAATATAGATAAAAGAGTAAAAATAAAATATTTAAATAAAGATTTAAAACCTAATTGGGAAGCATTTTGGGATGCAGTAAGAAGAAAAAATCCTTTTAAAATTATTAAACAAGGTTTAATTGGAATGAAAGGCTTACATCGAAGAAAAAAAACTATGGTAGAGTATATTTCTAATACGAATAGTGATGTAATCATTTCAACGAGGGATATTTTTAACTATTGGCTTTGTGGGTATGCACAAGATGGTGTATTGAAGATTGGTTGGGAACATAATCATTTTCATGATAATTATAAATATGCAAATAATGTTTCTAATAGCGCCAAAGGATTAGACTACTTGGTTTTAGTTTCTGCAGAATTGCAGAAGTTTTATGCTCAAAGATTAAAAAATACAAATTGTATGTGTCTTTATATTCCTAATTCTATTGAAAAAATTCCTAAGAAGATGGCATCATTAAAGAATAAGAGAATTATCTCTGTTGGAAGATTATCAAAAGAAAAAGGATATATGGATTTACTACGTCTTTATCATCGACTTATAAAAGATTATCCAGATTGGACATTAGATATTGTTGGAGATGGTGCTGAGAAAGAAAAACTTGAAAAGTATATTCAAGACAATCATTTAGAACATCATGTAAAACTTCACGGATTTCAAGGAAGGGAATATATTGATCAGTTATTTCAAGAATCTTCTATTTATTTAATGACTTCTTATACAGAATCTTTTGGCATTGTTTTGATAGAAGCTATGAGTCATGGTATTCCATGTCTTGCTTATGATTCTGCGGAGGGAGCAAGGGAAATTATTATGAGTGGTGAAAATGGATTTTTAATTAAAAATCGTAATATGGATGCTATGATTATGAAAATTGAAGATTTGATTAAAAGAGAGTCATTTCGAATAAAATTGGGGAAACAAGCACGTGAAAGTGTAAAAAAATATGCTAGTGATATTGTTGGAGAAGAGTGGATTACTTTAATAGAAGAGAGTGATATTTATGAGTAAAAGAGTAATGTTTATTTCTTCCACAGGAGGACATTTAAAAGAATTATTGCAATTAAAAGATATGTTTTCTCAATATGAGTATTGTTTAATTACGGAAAAGACAAAGTCTAATCGTTATTTAAAAGATTCTTTTAAGGATCGAGTTCATTTTTTGATTTATGGGACAAAACATCATATTTTATCTTATCCCTTTAAATTGTTATTGAATTGTTTTATTAGTCTTTTTTATTATTTAAAATATCGACCTGATTATATTATTACTACAGGTGTTCATACAGCTGGGCCTATGTGTTGCATAGGAAAAATATTTGGAAGTAAAATTATATATATTGAAACGTTTGCTAATATGGTAACAAAGACTTCAACGGGAAAATTATTATATCCAATTAGCGATTTATTTGTTGTACAATGGGAAAGTATGAAAAAATTATATCCAAAAGCTGAGTTTGGGGGTTGGATTTTTTAATGGTGTTTGTTGTTTTAGGAACTCAGGATAAAGAGTTTTCACGTCTTTTAGAGGCGGTTGATAGAGAAATTGAAAATGGTACGATTCGAGATGAAGTGATTGTTCAAGCAGGACAAACTCATTATGAATCTAAAAATATGAAAATATTTGATTTATTATCGGATCCGGAATTTGAAAAAATGTTAGATCGAGCAGATCTTATTATTACTCATGGTGGTGCTGGAACGATTCTAAGTGCTATCAAAAAAGGAAAGAAAGTGATTGCTGCACCTAGACTCCAAAAATATAAAGAACATCATAATGATCATCAAAAACAGATTATTGAAGAATTCTCTAAACAGGGATTTATTATGGAACTAAGAGATTTCAATAAATTAGGTAAGTTAATTGAAAAAAGTTCTTCTTTTCAGCCAAAAAAGTTTGAAAGTAATACCCAAAATATGATAAAATTATTAGAGAATTATATAGAGAATACAAATCATGTTTCATGGTTTAACCGTTCTTCCATTGCTTTATTCTATATATTCTTTTGGGGATTTGTGAATATTATTTTCTTTATGATTTATCAACTAATGAATTTGCCTATTTATATTCAAAATGGAATGGCTTGTTTCTCGATGATATTGTTGGCATTTATAGTCAATAGAGGTAGAAAAAAACAATATAGTCATTCTTTAAATCTTATGTTTATAATATTTCAATTCTTCTTTTTCATATTAGATATGGTTTTCTTTTTATGCTTTTCTCATTTTTGGGGAAGTGTCTTGATTGCTAAGATTATATCTAGTACTGTTATTCTTATTTTGAATTATTTTATTAGTAAGATATTCATATTTCAAAAAAGCTAGTTAGGAGGATTTCTTATGAAGAAGAATAGTAAAGGGTTTACACTCGTTGAATTGTTAGCTGCAATTGTTATATTAGGCATTATAGCGTTATTTGCTTTACCAGCTATCGTTAATATGGTTAGTAAGAGTCGGAATAAAATGTATATTACAGATGCTGAAAAAATGGTTGCTTTGACGGAATATAAGTTAAAAGCTAGTAATTCTGTTATCGAAATTCCAGATGAGGGAGACTGTATTGTTGTTAGTATGGTTTATTTGGATTCTTCTGATTTTGATACGGCTCCTAATGATGGAAAATATCAAAAAGAAAAGTCTTTTGTTGTTGTTAAAAATGTAGGTGGTAGTTTAGACTATTCTGTTATGATTGTTGAAAAAACGAAAAAAAGAGATCTTAGAGGGTTGGAACTAACGAATAGTAAGGATTTAGAAAAAAGATCTACGACAGGTAGAATTACTACTTTTAAGAAGACTGATTTAGTAGAAGATATTGAATCTATGGATAAATCTTATATTAATACACACTTAGATTCTAATTATATTGAAAATGGTAATACTGTTTCTGCTATTTATAATTATCCAGATTTGGTAGATAGTTCTTCTGGTTTGGATGAAGATGCTGCTCCTAGAATTAAATCTGTTTATGCTGATTCTACGAATCCAAACTTTAATACTTTGACGGTATTATTAAAAGTTAGTGCAGAAGATACAGATACGCTTCGTAAAGATTTAACGGTTTATATTTCTACAAAAGGTTATAAGCAAGAAGCAACTTCCTATATTTATGAATCAGTTAGTTATGGTACTGCTCAAACATTTACTAAAACCTTTAATTTAGCAAATTATTTATGTACTGATGGGGCTTTATGTTCTTATTCAAGAGATAATAAGATTGTATTCTATGTTGTGGTAGCTGATCCACAAGGCAATGAAGACCGTAAACAAGTAACATATGAAATTCATAAAAATAATCCTCCAGAAATTGATGCTTCTGCAACAACTATTGGAAAACGTCCTGTAGATCCAAAAGAAATGACAACTGCGTATGTTCGTTTTGGAGTTTCAGATGATATTACACCAGTAAGAGAATTGCAAGTTTGTTTAGAAGAATCTACTTCATCTACGCCAGCAACATCTTGTGATAATTATCAGGATTATTTCTCTGTATTTGATGATAATCATTCACTAGAATATCAATTCATGTGTGATGGAAGTGGATGTCGAAGAGATGGATCTACTCATTATTTGAATATATTTGTTAAAGATGCGCATGGTTCAACTGCTTCTACTATATTAAAATATACATTCTCTACAAATGTAAAACCTTCCTTTACTGAAAATGTTGTTGTTGTTTCTAAAACGGAAACATTTACTGATACAGGAAGCCGTAGAGTTATTGTAAAAGTACGTGCAAGTGATGATGTGGATGCGGAAGATCAAATATCTGTTTCAATCTCGGATGGAACTATTACAAATGAATATATGTATAGTGATAACTTAAATAATGATGATTTTGATTTTGATATTGATCCTACAAAAGAATTGATTTATGACGGTTCTAAAAAAACAATTACTGTTACACTGACTGATACTGAGGGATTAACGAATACTCAAAACGTTGAATATACTTTGTATAAAAATAAAAAACCAACTGTTAGCAATTTAAGTATTTATTCAAATGGTACAGCATGTCCAAATGCAAACTTATGTCCAACTGAATCTGGTGGTAGTAAAGAATATTTATATAGTTTTGAAGTAGAAGATGATATTGATCGAGCTAATCATTATTCTCCTGTTCGAGTTGCAGTTTCAACAAATGCAGATGATTGTAATGATGATAGTAATTATACATCTTATTCGGATTACTATGATGGTATTCATTCGGGAACATTGACTGGTTCTTATGATGGAAGAACGGAAACATTATATGTATGTGCTAAGGATACATATGGATTAACTAATAGTTCTTCTGCCAATTATACTATTTATCAGAATCAAGCTCCTATTATTCAAGCATTTAATATTCAGTCTCAAGAAGAAGAGTTTTTAACAGGGGAAAATGGTGGAAGTTTAAATACAATATTAGAAATCTCTGCTATCGATGACTTTGATGAATCACCTGCTATCTCTGTTAATTTGAAAGAAGACGGGACTGCTCAAATTACTGGAGATACCATGAATACTTATGAAGGACAAAGTGTAGAATATACACTTCATGGTCGATATGATGGAAAAAATCGTAAACTGGATCTTACGTTAACAGATCAAGATGCTGCTTCTAGTTCACAAACTGTTAATTATACAGTTTATAAAAATCTTGCTCCTACTATTGAATTATTTGTTACTGATCCTCCAGAACCTGCTTGTGAAAATTTAGATTTATGTCCAACTAGTAATGGTGGAAAATATCAAACAGAATATTGGTATAGCGTTGAAGATGATTTGGATTATGCTGATAATTTTTCAGGCGTTAAAGTTTGCTTTACTGAAAATCCAAGTACTTGTAAGAATTCCGATGGTACTTTTAAAACAAGTGCATTTACTTCTTATTCTGATGTTTATGATCCAGAAACGAATTATTCAAGAGTGATGAATTATACTTTTTCAGTAAACGCTGAGAAACCATATGAAAATGTTAACCGTGATCGTACTTTATATTTATATGCAATGGATTCCTATGATGAAAGTGCTACTACTTCTGTTGCTTATAAAATTTATACAAATAGCGGGCCTGTTTTAGGAGCTCCTTCTGTACTTTCAGCAATGGCTGGTACTTCTGGAGTAGATGATCCAATTGTTACAGGTTCTAGTGGTTCTACTACTATCGGCCAAGCAGGAGCGGGAGTTGTTCTTAAAAAGGTTGGCGATGGTGACGATGATGATACTTCTGGAGATGATCTTCCTGGAGATCCTGTAGATGAAGATTATTTGAACATTATGGATGTTTTCTTCTCAATTGAAGCTGTAGATGATTTTGAAGAGCAAGAGTCTCTTATGATTAAGTATTGTCGTGATAATGATTCTAACTGTACAGATTATGTTCCATATACTTCAGAGTATGAATTAGGACCTGATTTCTTCCCAACGAATCGTTATACTGGTCAAACATATGGCATTTATGCTTATGTGAAGGATTTATATGGAATAGAAACGAAATCTGCTGTTTCTAATTATACGGTTTATCAAGATGTTTCTCCAGTTATTGATCCGGCCAAAGCTTATTACAATGATATTGATGGTAATTATCAAGTCTTTTCTATTAATTTCATAGTATCTGATCCTTTGGATGTATACTATGTGTGTGTTAGTGAGGAAGGGGAGAGTTGTACCTATTCGACTGAACCATATGATGGTACTGATAATAACCCACATGCTGTTACATATAATCATTTATTAGATGATACCGCGCAAGATGTTACACTAACGTTACATGTTAAAGATTCTTATGGTAATGAAGTGTCGAAAAATGTTGTTGGTGAACTTTATCACAGTTGTGAAGAATTCACTACAACACCGGCTCGGTATGAATATCGATTCGTTTTTGATAAAGTTTATAAAGATGAAAATGGTAATAATGTTACGGATAATCAACCTATTAATGGAATTCGATGTGAAGGAAAATGTTATTATAGGAATCCTGTAACGAATGAAATTCATGATGTTATTAGTTATTATGATCAGATTCTTACGTATCGTGATCTAGCAAATCAAGAATTACTATGTGAAAGAAATGCTGTTACAGTTGATTATCGTACAGATTGTTCTTTCCATGAATGTTTCTTTGCAGGTGTTTCTTATGAAAGACGTTCGATTGGTTTAAAGGAATACTCTGATGTTCAGTCATGGACCGTTAATTATGATGGAACGGATTATGTTAATAATTCTCATTATAAATTGTATATGAGTAGTTATACAGATTATGCTGAAAAAATTACTTTAACTCCAACTACTGATAAGATTTCTCCTGCTTTAGTTGATCTTGGGGTATATGACTTTGATTCTGCTAGTGAAGATCCTTATGTACGGGTAGCTGATTCGAATTAATAGAGGTGAAAAAGATGCGAAAATTTATAATAAAACATGCAAAACTATTGGTTAGTGTTCTTTTGGTTTTCCTCATAGTTTTAGGTCTTGTTGAAATCTTTCATTTTTCTAAGATTGAGAAAGAACAAATGAAAAAACGTCCTGTTAATAACTATATTTTCTCTAGAGAAAATATAGAGGTTCCTGGTACAGAAACGTATACCAATGAAGTTTTACAAAACCCTCATTGTCTGGACTCTATTTGTATTACAGGAGCAACTTTCTATTATATAGGGGACAGTGGAAGAGTTGATTATACAATTGAAAACCATTCTAATCAATCCGCTACTGGTTATTTGAAAATGAATTTTGGTGACAATCATTTAATTATTGCTTATCGTAGTGTTCCAGCAAATGGAAAGGTTACGAATACTTCACAATATGTAAATGTTACTTTTTCTAGTAAGGAAGATTATTCTTTAGAAGCATTAACAGAGGAAGAATTAAATCGTTTAGTTATCGACTAAAAAGAAAAGGCAATGATGCTTTTTCTTTTTTTTGTAAACGTCTAAAAAGTGTAAACTATTATAGGAAAAACAGTAAAGTAATTTATCATCTCTACATTTTTTGACGCTTTTTTGTTAGAATTATACTAGGTGGTACTATGGATTCTAAAAAAATTGCTTTTGGAATTATGACATTAAGTTTTATTTTTATTATGTCTGGTGCTGTTTCTTCTTTTGTTCTTGGTTTAAAACAAGATCATGAAGAAACTCTTAGTCGTGTTGCTGAAGTAAATAATGAATATGAAACGTTTAGTACGAATACAAGTGCTTTTGAAGAATTCCGTGAAAACTTATATACAGATGTTTTTTCTAGTGTTTATTATGATACGATGTATGATGAAGATCCTACCGTAAAGAATTCTTTATCTAATTATGAACATTTAGTAGATGAACTTACTAAAAACACTTATCAATTGAATCATTTATGTAAAGATGTATATTATCCAGATAGTACTGTTAATAGTAAATGTAGTAATTACAAAAGTATCTATGAACAGGTTATTAATTATTTTGTATCAGATATTCAAGTATATAATCAGATTGTTCAAAAATATAATGATTATCAAAAGGAATTGGGGACTTTATTGCGACTTCAAGAATATACAACGAAAAAGAATTTTATTGATTATAATAATGATAAAGTTTATGATGGTAAAGAGGAATAAATATGTTTCAAAAGAGTAGTTTAAAAAGAAAAGTTCTCAATTTTGTCTGTATCTCTTATATTATTTGTTTCTCTCTTTTTTTATTTTTATTCTATGGACCTATTTCTGGTTTTAGAGAGTTTTGGATTACGAGTGCAATGACGACTAAAAATCATCGTTATTTAGCAACTTGGTTATATAGTGATTCTTATATTCAAAAGGTATTGATGAATAATCGAATTATCGAAGTCAATGAGATTAGTAATCCTGATGAAATCGCTTTTCGAAAATATACAACGACTATTTATAGGAATTCCTTTGAAAAAGAAATATTACAGAAAGACCCAGAGAATGATTTGTATAAGATGATCCCAATTTCTGGAAAAGGGTATCAGGGTTTTTTAGTAGCTATTTACGATCCTTCTAGAATTCATATTGCTACAACTGCTTATTTGGGAGTGCGAGGAGAATCCATTTTAACGGTTAGTAAGAGAGAAAACGCTATTATTGCCATGAATGCTGGTGGTTTTTATGATCCTGATTGGAATAGTAATGGAGCATTACCACATGGTACTGTTATTTCGAATGGTGTTGTTGTAAGTGATTATGCTGATGCTCAAATGGGTGGAGGTTTTATTGGCTTTACGAATGATGACAAGTTTGTTTTAGGAAGTATGAGTAAAGAGGCAGCTATTCAAATGGGATATCGTGATGCGATTGAATTTGGACCCTTTTTGATTGTGAATGGTAAACGAAGTTTTATCAAAGGAAATGGTGGTTGGGGAATTGCCCCTCGAAGTGCTATTGGACAAAGAAAAGATGGGATTGTATTGTTTTTAGTGATTAATGGTAGATTGGCTAGTAGTATTGGGGCAGATATGGTTGATTTATGTGATATTATGGAACGATATGGAGCTTATAATGCTGCTAATTTAGATGGTGGTAGTTCTTCGGAATTGGTAATTCAACAAAAAATTATTAATACTCCTGTTGCTGGTGGAGAAAATGGTCTTCGTAATATGTCTACTTTTTGGGTTGTTAAGTGATTCTTAGAAAGAAGGGATTCTATGCTTTTATTGGATGTTATGGCTACTTGTAATAGTGCATCTTTAGCAGCAATTTTAGCAATTGTGAAGAAAGTCATGATGCTAATTCAAATTATTGTACCAATTCTTTTGATTCTTTCTGCTAGTATAGGGATTTATAAGTTAATGGCTAATCCTGAACGAAAAAATGGGGTTAAAAATATTGTTAATAGTTTTATTGCTGCTGCTATTGTTTTCTTTATACCAGTATTTTTGAATGTAATTATAAATGCGGTTGGAGATGGAACGGATTTTAGCCGTTGTTGGAAAAATGCAAGTAATCAAAGTTCTTCTAGTAGTGGATATAAAGAAATAGATGATTCTTCTCGTAAGAAGAGTGTTATTGGAGGAGGAGATGATTATGAAAGTGGTCATGCCAAGAAAACAGGTTCAAACAAGAAAACGGTTACAGAAAATAAACAATCTGAAAGTGGTTCGGAGGGACAAACATCTATGACAAGTGGAAATGCTAATAAAGTAATATTTGTTGGGGATTCTCGTACTGTACAATTATATGCTTATCTTACTGGTAATTGGAGTGGTGCTAATTTTTCAAGTGGTGGAGCTCATGTTATTGGGGATGATGTTTTTATTGCTGAAGGGGCAATGGGGCTAGTATGGATGCAAAATACTGGAATTCCTGCAGCTCGTTCTTATTTTGGTTCTGGTAGTGCTTTAGTCATTTTTATGGGTGTCAATGATATATTTAATGTGGATCATTATATATCTTTTTTAAAAGAGAATGTACCTTCTTGGACTAGTACGGGGACCCAAGTTTATTATGCGGCAGTAGGACCTTGTGATGGAACTTACTCATCTCATAGTAACAAGGTTGCACAATTTAATTCAAAACTATCTAGTAATTTACCGAGTGGAGTAACTTGGATTGATACATATTCTTATTTGATATCATCGGGTTTTACGACATCGGATGGTCTACATTATGATTCTAATACTTCGAATAAAATTTATAATTATATAAAAAGTAAAGTGTAAGCCTTGTACTTACTCTTTTCTTTTGGTATAATCTTTTAAGATAACATTTTTTGGTGGTGTGGTATGGCAAAAAAGAAGACAAAAAAAACACGTAAAAAACATGTTTTAAGTAAATTTGAATTTCTATTTAACTTCTTTAGTTTAGTCATTGTAATAGGAATAGGATTTTATTTTGGGTATAGAAGTTTATATTATTATAGTAAACAAAATTTAAAAATAAAGGAAGAATCTCAAACTCTTAATGGACTTGTTATTCGTAATAATACTGTGGTACAAGGAGATGAAGAAGGTCTTCATCAGGATTCTTTAGGGTATTTTTTTAAAGGAAAAGTTCATAATAATTATGTTATGTTTGATCATAAAGTATTTCGAATTATCCGGGTGAATAAAGATAATACAGTAAAGGTTATTGCGGAAGACTATGTGGCTTCTTTTCCATTTGGAAATACTAGTAGTTATCAAACTTCTAATGTTCGAAATTGGTTAGAGAAGACGGAAATGGATTATTCAGGTGTTTATTATCGTACCTTATCTAATCCATCTCAATATCTTGAGAAAACAGAGTATCAAGAAGATATTTTGAAAGGAAATGAAGTTGTTTCTGCTGATCAATCTTTCCAAGATTTTATTTCTACTTTAACTATTAAAGATTATATTATGGCTAATGGAAAGAGTAGTTTTCTGAATAATGGTAAAATGTTCTTTTTGCTAGGTTTAAGTGAAGATAAAGAAAATATATATGTAGAAGAAGATGGAAGTATTCAAAGTTGTGATTCTTTAAGTGGTTTTGGAATTCGTCCAGTTATTACCTTTAAAAAGAATTCTATTGTGACAGGTGGAGATGGAACAAAAGGAAATCCTTATGTGATATCTCAAAGTGATAATAGTTATATTGATACATATGTAAGACTTGGGGAAGATACTTGGAGAGTATTTGAAGATCAAAATGATAAATTAAAATTATATACGTATGGATATCTTAAAATGCAAGGACAAGAAGTCTTTCGGAATTATAGTACAACTAATAGCATTTTCAATCTTGAAGATAAGGATAATATTGCTTATTTTTTAAATACTACGTATTTGAATAGCTTGACATTTGTTGGCTATTTGGTTGATAATGATTATTATGTTGGTGAAATTAGTGATGATGTTGGTTATTCTTTTACCAATATTTATTCAAGTAAGGTTACTTGTAAAGTAGGTCTTTTGAATATATTTGATTATAATTCTAATAATTATTTTGATGATTATTTCCATTTGAATTTAACTTCAAATGTTGGTAGTATGCAATATAATATTTATATGAATGGTCTGTTAGAAGAGGCAGATGTTCGTGAAGAAAAACATATTGCGCCGGTTGTTTCTATTTTAAAAAGTAGTATTAAAGGTGGAACAGGAACGGTAGAAGACCCTTATGTTGTGGAGTGATGTTTGTGGCAAAAATACGAAAGAAAAAACTTAGACTGAGACGTATAAGCAAATTTACCATTCTAATTTTATTATTAGATATTCTTGTTATAGATGGTCTTATTATCATTCATAATGATGATTTTAAAGCTTTTTGGATTCCAACAGCAATGACTACAATGTCTCATAAATATTTAGCATATACATTATATGATGAAGATACTGTTAATAAAGTTATGAGTGAAAATTATATTGAAAAAAGTTCAGAAGAGATTCGATTGGATGAAATTACGATTGGTAATACAAAAGAGAAAACTCATTATACGAATAAGTATGAAAAAGAATTATTTACTCGTGATGAGGGAAATGATGTTTATAAGACAATTCGAATTATAGAACCAAAATATAAAGGATGGTTAATAGCAATTTATGATCCTAGCGATGTAACTTTAGCTGTTTCTTCTAAGTTAGGAAAAAGTGGACAATCTGTTAATACTTTAGTTAAGAATAATAATGGACTTGTTGGTATTAATGGCGGAGGATTTGAGGATTTAGATGGCTGGGGTAATGGATCTGTTCCTTATGGTTCTATTATCAAAGATAGAAAATTAATTTGGACTCATGCTGGTGGATCTGGTGGTTTAATTGGTTTTACAGATGAGCACAAAATGTATTTAACGTATAAATCTCCAGAAGAAGCTATTCAAGATGGAATGATTGAAGCTGTTGATTTTGGGCCTTTCCTAATTGTAAATGGAAAAACGAGTAAAATTCATGGTGATGGTGGTTGGGGAACAGCACCAAGAAGTGTGATTGCTCAAAGAAAAGATGGGGTTGTATTATTCCTTATTATTGAGGGAAGACTTCCAGGTTATAGTACTGGTGCTACGATGAATGATGTCATTGATGTATTATTACGTTATAAGGCTTATAATGCTGCTAACTTAGATGGTGGTGCTTCTAGTACGATGAGTATTGAAGGAAAACTTTGGAATAGACCTAGTGCTGGTGCTGAGTATGGTGGAAGAACCGTATCGAATGCTTGGATTGTTACGAATGCTCAGAATAAACCAGCTTTAGCTCCTAATAAAAATAATTATAAATAGAGGGAATTCTCTCTATTTTTTTGTGGCTTGTATTTTTTGATTATGCTATAATGAAAGTGGTGAGGGTATGAATAAAACTACCATTGGATTATTTAATGATTCTTTTATGCCAATGACAGATGGAGTCGGAATGGTTGTCGATAATTATGCTAGACGACTTTGTAAAAAGTGTAACGTGATTGTTTTTGTTCCGAATTATCGAGAAAAATTTGATGATCAAAAATTGCCCTATAAAATAATACGGTGTCGTAGTATAAAAATTCCTTTTTTAGATTATTCTTTACCGTTACCATTTTTGGATTCTCATTTTCGAAAAGAAGTTAAGAATAGCCATTTGGATTTGATTCATATTCATTCCCCTTTTTCTATCGGAAAATATGCAGTTCGCTTTGGAAAGAAGAATAAGATTCCTGTTATTGGAACAATACATAGCCAATACAAACAAGATTTTTTGCGGGCTGTCCGAATAAAATGGTTTGCATCTTTATTAACAAAAAGAGTTGTTCATCTGTTTGATCAATGTACAAAATGTTTTGCAGTTAATTCTGGAATGGCGGAATTATATTATCGGGAATATGGGACAAAAGAGAAACCATCTGTATTGGGTAATGCTACAGAGATGGTTTATCAAGATCATATTTCTGAATCTTGTCGGAGAATTAATCAATTATGGAATCTTTCACCCAAAGACAAAGTTTTTTTATTCGTAGGTAGAATCAATCGATTGAAGAATATATTCTATTTAGTAGATTGCCTATATTTATTAAATCAAAGAAAATTGAATTATACTTATAAAATGCTTTTTGTTGGTGATGGACAAGATTTTACTGAATTAAAACATTATATATATAAAAAGAAAATGACTGATTCTATTATTTTATGTGGCGGTGTAAAAGATAGAGAACTATTAAGAGATTATTATGTAAGAAGCGATTTGTTCTTATTTCCTTCGAACTATGATGCTTCTAGTATTGTGCAGATTGAAGCGGCTAGTCAAAAAGTTCCTACAATCTTTTTAAAAGGATCTATTACTAGTTCGGATGTTGTTTCTATGAAAAATGGTGTTATTGCTAATGGAAAAAAGGATTTTGCTGATAAAATTGATCAGTTAATGAACAATCCAAAGTTATATAAAACAATTAAGGAAGGGGCTTATCAAGATATTTATAGAAATTGGGACATGGTTGTTGATGATGTATTTTCTATTTATCTTGAAATGATTCATTAGGTGTAATATGGGATTATTTAATAAAAATCGAAGAGATGGAAGACTTGTAAAACCTGAGGGTGCTATTGCAGTGTTGTTTCCTTATATTTTTCCTCGCAGAACAGATGCTGAGGTATCTACTACGATTGAATTTGATTTGGAAGAGTTGTGTAAGTATGTTGATCGCTATAATAAAAGTGGTAAGTTGGAATATAAAATGACTTATTTTCATGCGATTATGGCATGTTTTGGTGTTGTTTTTTTCAATCGTAAAAAATTAAATCGTTTTATTCAGAATAAACGAGTATATGAAAGAGATTCTATTATTTTTTCTTTTATTGCGAAAGATAAAATGTCTGATGATGCAGATGAAAAAATAATTTGTTTGGAATTAGATCCTAATGATAATGCTTTAGATATGAGTAGAAAAATGGCGATTGATGTATTTCAGTCTAAACAGGAAGGAAAAAATGATTTTGATGATACTTTATCTATTTTTACGAAGATGCCTAGTTGGATGTTAAGCTTAGTTGTTTCTTTTGTTAAGTTTTTAGATAAGCATGGTTGGAATCCTAAAGCTTTAACAGAGGGTGATACCAATTATTCCACGGTAATTTTTAGTAATTTAGGAAGTATACATTCTAATTCTTGCTATCATCATTTGAATGAATATGGTACAAATTCCATTGTTATTACGATTGGCACAATTAAAGAAGTAAAAGGTAGAAGAATTGTAGATCTTACATTTACATTGGATGAGAGAATTGCAGATGGTTTTTATTTTGCCAAAAGTGTGAATATGGCGCAAGAGGTTGCTAATCATCCAGAAGTATTAGATGAAAAATTGAGTCAAGTGTTTCCGTTTGAAGAAGATGAATAGTCTTCTTTTTTGCTTACTGTTGTTTTCTTGTTTGAAAAATGATAGAATAAAACTAGAGTGTAAATAAGAGGTGAAGGTCGTTTATATGAAAAAAAAGAAACAGAAAAATAGTTCTTCTTGGGTTATCGGTTTTATCATTGTTGTTATTTGTTGGAGCATCTTTTCTTCTTTAATGGAAGATAATGAACCCATTGAAAATTATCAATATTCTTCGAAGACTTTTAATTTAATTTCTAGTTCTGAGAATAAAATATTTGATTCGGAAATACAAAAGTTTGCTGCTAAAGAAGGATTCTCTATTCATATTGAGTATGATGATACTTTAAAAATTATCAAGAGATTGAATAAGGGAGAATTATATGATGCTGTATGGTTATCTAATTCTATTTGGATGTATTCTGTAGATACTTCTAAAGTGAAAATATCTGATACAAAATTTACAAGTATTAATCCTATTGTTTTTGCAATTCGTAAATCGAAAGCAGATGAACTTGGTTTTGTAGATAAAACTTTGTATACGCAAGATATTGTGAATGCTGTACAAGATGGAAAGTTAAAGTTTAGCATGTCCAATCCGGTTACTACTAATAGTGGTGCTAGTGCTTATTTAGGCCTTCTAACAACATTGGCTGGAAATCCTGAAGTATTAACCAGTGATATGTTACAGGAAGAATCTTTAAAAGAAAAATTAAAAGAATTCTTTAAAGGTGTTGAACGTTCTTCTGGTAATGAAGATTATTTAGAGGAATTATTTGTTAAAGGTGATTATGAAGCTGTTTTTACTTATGAATCATCTATTATTAATATTAACAAGTCTTTAGCAAAGAAAAATAAAGAGTCATTATATGCTTTATATCCCGTTGATGGTGTATCCATTTCTGATAGTCCAATTGGTTATATTGATCAGAAGGATGAACGCAAAAAAGAAAATTATGATAAATTAGTAGAGTTTTTAGCAGGTAAAAAAGGGCAGGCCTTATTAGCAAAATATGGCCGTAGAACTTGGTATGGTGGAATTACAGAATCTGCTGACTTAAAAGTGTTTAATCCAGAGTGGGGGATTGATACTAAACATTATATTTCCCCATTGAAGTATCCTTCTACTTCTGTTATTAAAGAAGCTTTAGCTTTATATCAGAGTAGTATTCGTAAACCTGTTCATGTTGTTTTCTGTCTAGATTATTCTGGTAGTATGGCAGGTTCTAGAATTAAAGAATTACGAGATGCAATGGATTATATTTTGACAGATCGGGCACAAGATGAATTATTACAATTTACTGGTGAAGATATTGTGGAAATTGTTCCTTTCTCTTTTGAGTATGAAGAAGTATGGCATTCTAATAGTGAAGAAGGAATGAAAGAATTATTGAGAAAAATTAATGCAAAAAATCCAAATGGGGCAACGGCTCTTTATCCAGCAGTGGAAAGAGGAATTTGGTTATTAGCTCCTGAAGATAGAGAACGATATAATACTTCTATTATTGTTATGACGGATGGGGAAGGAAATATTGGAAGCTTTGATGAGTTGAAGAAAACATATAAGGAACTTCCTAATGATATTCCAATCTATTCAATTCAGTTTGGGGCTGCAAGCCGTAGACAATTAGACAAATTAGCCGATTTATCTAATGGAAAAGTATTTGATGGAACTACCAATTTAATTGATGCATTCATGGAAGTTCGTGGATATAATTAGGAGGTAGTTTATGAAGAATAAAGAAATTATTTCTGCTGGTTTAGGTGGAGTCTTCTTTGCCGTTCCTTATTTAGCTTTATCTATTCCTATTTGGCCGTCTTTACTGATAGGGGCAGCTGCTTTTGGGGCTGGTGAGTTAGTATTTGGAGAGACAAAATTGACACTTAGAGATACGAATCGTAGTTTATATGATATGTTAGAAAAATCTAAAAAGCAGAATAAACATATTATTGATATGATTCCTTTGATTGAAGATGAAAAGATACGAAAACAATTAAATGAAATCCATGATTCTGTATCTAAAATTATAAATACTATTTCAAAAAATCCAGAAAAAGCAAAAATGGCTGATAACTTTTTTGATTATTATCTTCCAATAACGATTAAATTAATTGATCGATATGATGAAATTGAAAATCAAAAATTAACTTCGGAAGAAAGTAATGCGTTTTTTCGTTCTACTAATAAGATGATTGGTGAAATTAATAAAGCTTATAAAAAAATATTAGATAATTTATATCGAAAAGAAATTGTGGATATGGATGCTGAAATGAAAGTATTTGATTCATTGCTGAAGGCAGATGGATTTAATGATGCGGAATTTCCAGTAAAGAAGGAGGAAGAAAAACATGAATAAAAAGAAAATTACCGGTATTGTTATTTTTGTAGTACTTGTTTTAGTGATTGTTGGTATCAAAGTTTTTTCGAATTATCGAGGTGGAGAAACGATTAAAGGTCTTACGACTGTTTACGTTGCCACTGGTGGAGGAAAAGAAGACTTTCTAGCGGATGAAGAAGTACTTAAGATATTACGAAAAAAATATAAATTAAATGTGGTCTTTGATAGTTGGAGTAATGGAAAAACAGTTCAACTTCCATTGATTCGTGAGTCTGTTGGTCTAGGAAATGAATCCATTGCGAATGATATCACAAGTGGCAATGATACGTATACCATTCATTCTTCTGGCGTTTCTACTTATGATGCATTATTTACTTCTGACCAAAGATTTTATGATTATTATAAATTATGGCCAGATAAAGAGAAAAATGAAGCAGATCGTTATAATGTCAAAGGTGGTAGTTTAACTTTAAATACTCCAATTGTTATTTATAGTTGGCAAAAAGTAGTGGATGCTTTAAAGAATGAGGGAATTGTTACTGAAACGGATGGTATTTCTTATATTAGCGATATGAATAAGTTAATGGATTATATCTTAGAAGGAAAGAAATGGTCAGATTTAGGACTTCCTGAATTATATGGAAAAGTAAATATTGCTTCTACTGATCCTGTTACTTCCTCACCGGGTGCTACTTATTATGGATTGTTACTTTCAACATTAACGGAAGGTCAAGTAACTGATGAAAATCTTCATGATAATTTACCAAAATTGAAACAATTTTATATACAATCTGGATATATGAATAATACTCCAGCAGATTTATTTGAAAGATATTTAAAAACCGGTATGGGTGGTCAACCTATGATTGTGGATTATGAAAAGAGTATTATTGATTTTGCTAATTCCAATCCTGATGGTTTTGAACAAGTAAAAAATGATATTCGAATCTTATATCCTTCCCCAACGATTTGGAATTCACACTGTTATGCTTATTTTACCGATAAAGGTAAAAAACTATATGAAGCGTTTGATGATAAAAATATTCAGCAAATTGCTTGGGAAAAATATGGGTTCCGTACAGGTATCACAGGAGGAAGTTATGATGTTTCTTCTGTTGGAATCGGAGTCCCACAAACTATTAGTAGTACAGTATCCAGCTTAAAAATGGATATTTATAATCAATTAATCGATTATTTAGGAAATGGAGAGTAAAGTATGAATGGATTAGAATTAAAATTAGAAAGTGCAAAAGTAGAAAAAAAAGTTGAAGATTTAGCGACTAGTACTGAAAAAGTCACAGAAAAGAAAGTAGAGGAATCTCTAAATTATGATTTATTGAGTTCTGAAGAGAAAAAAGCAATTGATGAATTTGTAGAAAAAATTGATGTGTTTGATTCTACGCAAGTTCTTCAGTTTGGTGCTTCTTCTCAAGCTAAAATATCTGAGTTCTCTGATTCTGTGTTAGAAGATGTTAAAACGAAAAATACAGGTGCTGTTGGAGATTTATTAGCTGATTTGGTTGCTCAAATAAAGTCATTTGATGGAGATGTCGCAAAAGAGCCTAAAGGACTTGGAAAGCTTTTCTCAAATGCCAAAAAAGAATAAGATAAGATTATTGCTAAATATTCTAAAATTGAAAA
>CACZOQ010000114.1 GCA_902782835.1 uncultured Erysipelotrichaceae bacterium
GTAAAATTACAAATTGAAAGCAATAATGCCTTAGACTTATATCAAAAAGCTTTTATAGCTCTTTAAACAAGTATTAAATAGTGATTATCATGAATGGTGAAAAAATAAAAACTTATGATGAATGTAATGTGGATGAAAAAGAAGTGCTGGATAGTTTTAGGCAAATGAAGTTATTATATGATTATGCTAGATTCAGATTACATAGAGTTCAAGTTGAAGATTTGATTAAAGATTATGAAGAATTAAAGAATTTACGAGAAGAGATACAAGTTAAATATTTTTCAATTTATGAAGAATTGGTCAAAGAGGAGCTAATTGAAGGTGGACTGGATGCAAGTATATGGGGCATCACAAGAGATCATGAAAATGAAACATGGGCTTCTGAGTTAAGATTAATGAGTGATATTAAAACTAATTTTGATATAGCTATTTCCATGATTGAAAGTGGTGAAGCTGAGCAATCTATTATTGATGCTGAAAATGTATTATGAAATTTTATATATATAATCACAACATATTAATAATTATGATTGAAGCTAATTACGATAAATGGTTAAAATACCATAGTGATATTGAAAATTTCGATATATTATCAGAACCTCTTAAAAAAGCTATATACAAAATGGAACAAGAATTTACAGATAATGAAGAAGTAGAATTAAGTAGCATTACATTATATGAAGATGACTTTCAATTGAATTTTGATTGGTTAGGATATGGAGAAGAATGTGTTAGAGCTGGCCGCATTATCTTTGAAGCTTGTGAACACGATGAAGATGAAAATCCTGATCATGATGATTTTTATGAAATAGGTCAGGAAAGTGTTGATAGGGCCGGATATGAGGTAATGCATGAAAAAATATGTGATTTTCTCAGCCCTTACATTTCAAGCGATAGTATCAATGTTAATATGTGAAGTAAAAGAATAATATTATTCTTCTCTTACTTCTTTCAAAACCTCACGGAATATTTCCTTTAAACCAAGCAATGCGTTCCAAACAATATCTGTTTCTGATGGATTAACTTTACTAGAATGTACAACATTATTTCTTAGGTTATAATAATACATGGCAGAACAGGTAGGTTTAAGGGGGTCTAAACAATATTTTTCCAGATCTTGTGTGGAAAATATTTTATAATCATCCTCATCATTTTTTCTTTCTCTGTTTTTGTAGAAACTTTTAAGACCAATTGCATCATAGTTTTCTTGTAAAGATTTTTTAAAAGATTCTTCCAATGATAATTCTTTAACATTCCACTTCTGTTTTTTACCATATCTAAATTTTATGAATCTATCTATTGCAGACCACAATGTCATATATAATGACTGAACCCCAATTAGAGGTTTTAAATCGCTCCAATCTAATTCGTAAGGATGTTGTTTTAATTGACTTATTTGCCAATCTAAATAATCTAGTGTAGCATCAAATACTAACTCGTCTCTCCTCCAGTCATAATCATCATCTGGAAAACTATTTAATTTTTTGGGTAAAGTTTCATTTTCAGGATACATTAAAACATTAACATCCTGTTTTTCTCCGTTTTTTGTTTCTACAGTAATCACATTCCATGAATAAATATGTATATTTTTAGTTTTCCCAACATGCTCGTAAGCATCTTCTCTCATATGATTCTTAAAATCTATTATATAAGCTTGCACTGGAAATGTATATGGTTCTTTTAACAAAACAGGCATTCCATTTATATTTTTTAATTTATAAAATACATCTACTTTTTTAGGTTTTCCATGAACAAATTTTTTTATTTGAGAATAAGATAATTGATGAGGTTTAAAAAACCCATAAGCCAAAAAAGGTAAATTCATATTACTCTCATTAGGAAGACCAGAATTGTCTTCTTCCCAAGGATCCTCATAAAAACATTCATCAACATTACGACGACTCATAATAATCACCATATGTCTATTGTATGTATCCACAAAGAAATATATTTTTTTATAAAATTATTGTCTCTGCAAAATATTTAAAAATAGCTATGATATATAAATATTTATATATTATAAATAATAAATTATATAATAAATTAAGTGGAGGACATTTATGCCAGATTCAATTGTTTTACTTGAAGAAAGAAA
>CACZOQ010000115.1 GCA_902782835.1 uncultured Erysipelotrichaceae bacterium
TATAAAAAAATACGATGATCCAAACATTTATTCTGGTAATGTAAAGTGTTACTCTAAAAAAAAGGAGATCATTATGAAAACAATAGAAATCAATTACCATAAGTGTCTAACGAATGTTGCCAATTCACTTCTAAAGTATTATGGTTGTAAAACCTATCACGAAACATTACCAGAATTAGATGAGGAATTCATAAAAAAAGAGTATCAAAATATAGTAGTATTGTTATATGATGGAATGGGGACAAAATTATTAGAAAGAAATTTAACCAAAAAAGATTTTTTAAATAAATATAAAAAATGTAATATTCATTCAGTTTTTCCTCCAACCACTCCAGCATCTACAAGCTCTGTTCTATCAGGCAAAAATCCGAATGAACATGGATGGCTCGGTTGGGATTTATTCTTTAAAGAATATAATGAAGTCATATCATTATTCCCCAATACATATAAAGATACAAAAATAAAGGTATCAGAAGAAAGTGTATGTGAAAAAAAATATCCATACAACTCTATCATAAAAATGATAGGAGAAAAGGTTGATGCAATCGGATTATTTCCATTCAAAGAAACCCAGTATGACGGAATAGAAGATATGCATCATAAAATAATAGAAATACTAAAAGAGAATCATCCACATTTTATATATGCGTATTGTGAAAATCCTGATTATACGATGCATAGAAAAAAAACAGATTCAAAAGAAACAATTCATTGTTTTCGAAATATCAATGATCAAACAGAAAAACTATGTAAACAATTAAAAAACACTTTAGTGATTATCTTAGCAGATCATGGTCATATAAATTCCGAATATATTACACTAAAAGAATACCCTACAATATATAATTGTTTAGAAAGAGATGTATCCATAGAACCAAGAGCTTGTTCTTTTAAAATCAAAAGAGGGAAAAAAGATATCTTTCAAAAAGAATTTCATAAACAGTTTCCAACAGGTTTTCTATTATTAAGTAAAGAGGAAGTATTAAAAAGGAAATTATTTGGTCTTGGAAAAAATAATTCTCATTTTGAGGAGTGTATTGGGGATTTTATAGCGATTGCAACAGGAACAAAATACTTACGTTATGATGAACATGGAAAAAATTATGATTCAATGCATGGTGGTATAACAGAAGAAGAAGTACTAGTGCCACTGATTATCTATAGGAGCTAATATGATTAAATTAATTGGAACAGATTTAGATGGAACACTTTTAGATGATAATAAAAAAGCATCACAAGAGACATTAGAAGTATTTCAAGAAGCAAAGAGACGAAATGTAATAATTGTAGCTGTTACAGGGAGAACCTTAGACAGTGTAAAAAATGTTGTAGATATTTCATTCTTTGATTATTTAATACTAAATAATGGAGCAAATATTTATGATGTATCATTACAAAGAACGATATTTGATCGTTCAATTCCGAAAGAAATAGCAGAACAAATTACTGAATTAATAGATCCTGATGTATTTCAGTTTGATTACTGTACATTTCGAGATTATCATTTATATAAACACTTTAATAATTCCAAGTGTCCATTTATAAAAGAGATAAACAGTTTAGATGAAGTAACAGATTCCATTTCAAAAATTAATATTTTTCTAAACGAAGGAAAAAACGTTAAAATGATAAAAGAAAGAATAGAACGTCATTTTAGAGGTATTCAATCATTTATTATGCAAGACTCAGGAAGTGATAAAAAATGGATTGTATTAACTCCTGAAAGTTTAAATAAAAAAGAATCCCTAGTATTTCTAGGAAATAAATTAGGAATATCTTTATCTGAAATGATGTTTTTTGGAGATGGATTAAATGATTTAGAAGTCATAGAAGCCGTAGGGGTTGGAGTTGCCATGGGAAATGCATTGGAAGAAGTAAAAGAAAAGGCCAAAGAACAAACTCTAACTAATAATGAAAATGGAATAGCCTATTATTTAAAGAAAAGGTATTAAGAGACCTTTTTTCTTTTTTTTAAAAAAGTAGTTATCATGAAATTGACTTTGTGATATATTACAAGTAGAGAAATCATAAGAAAGGAGGAGATTATGAAAATACTCTTTATTTCCGATATTCATGGAATTAAAACAAATTTAGAAAAAATAAAAGAAAAGATAGAAGAACATCAAATTGAAAAATTAGTTGTTTTAGGAGATTTATATTATATAGGGCCAAGAAATAAGATGCAGGAAGGTTATGATATACCGTATGTCCAATCTTTTTTGGAATCTTATAGAGATAAACTAATCTGTATCAGAGGAAACTGTGATTCAGATATTGATATTGAAATAAGTAATTTCCCTATCATATCAGAATTAGGTTATCTTTCAACCAATTCATTAGATATTTATCTAACCCATGGTCATATATATAATGAAGACCATTGGAATAAAGACAATACGATTTTGATTTATGGACACTATCATATCCCATTTATAAAAGAAGTAGGGACCAATCTATTTATAAATCCAGGAAGTATATCATTACCAAAAGGAGGATATAATCCAACCTATTTAGTGTGGGATGAAAAAGAATTTACAATTTATGATGTATCTGACAATATAATTGCCAAAAAGAAAATCAGGGGATAAAATACAAGTTTTACTTGAAAAAATCACACTTTGGTGTTATAATATAGCCAAATTAAGTGAGGGGGAGAATAAAAAATGAATCAATTAAAGAAATATGTAAAAATATTTTTAACAGCAATTGTAATGAACATAATGATACTTGGTTCTATGATGAGTGCAAATGCAGCAGCAGAAACCATTCAATTAGGGCCAGGAACACAAACCAATAGCTATATTGCAGGAGTAAAATTTTCTTATAAAGTAACAACAGATGGAAAATACTTGTATTGTATAAATATGCATAAAGAAACAGCTCAAAATGTACAAGCAAATCTTGTAAAAGGTAGCAAAAATATTAATGGTGGTGTCGTTTATATTCTAAAAAATGGATATCCAAATAAATCCATTACAGGAGATAAAGACAAAGACTATTATATTACTCAAACCGCTTTATGGTGGTATTTAGACAAAACAACAGGTAGTAGCAATTTAGGAGAGCAATTTAAATCAGATGGTTCTGATTACTATGGGTTAAGACAATATGTAAAACAATTAGTAACAGATGGATATACTCATAGAAATGATGCTATAAGTATAGCAGAAGTAAAATTAGCAATTGGTGCTGTAGGTGGAAACTCTATGGTACTAAAAGATAAATATTATGTATCAAATGATATTAAAGCAACTACGATTCAAAATGCAAATAATTATGCAGTATCAATAGCAAATGCTCCAGAAGGAACAATCATTGTTTCTTCAAATGGAACAGAAACCGCTTATTCAAATGCCTTTAGTGTAGCAGCAAATGATACTTTTAAGATTAAAGTACCAATATCTTCCGTAAAAGATACACAAATGACTTTAAAAGTAACTGCTACTGCTCAAGGATCTGAACAATATACAGCTTATGAATATAAACCAGTAAACGAAAATATGCAAAATGTTGCTTTATTAGAAAAAGTAATCAATAAAGCAAGTTCAGAAGTTACTTTAGATATTGTTTCTTCTAAAGTAACAGTTTATAAAACAGACTATGTTACGAAACAACCAATTGCAGGAGCAAAATTAGTATTAAAAGATGAAAAAGGAAATGTAGTTACTAGTTGGACTTCTACAATTAATGGACATGTAATTCGTAATTTAGCAAATGGAAATTATACCATTGAAGAAACAGAAGCACCAAATGGTTATTTATTAAATAAAAATATTACTAAATTTACAATTAGTGATACCAATCGTGCAATTAAGATTTCCATTGAAAATGCACCTAAAAAAGTAGTTGTAAATATTACAAAAGTGGATCAAGAAACAAACAATCCATTAGCCGGAGCTGTTTTAGTTGTAAGAAAAGCAGATGGAACAGAAGTTGCTCGCTTTACAACAACAGAAACTGCCCATGTCTTAACAGATTTACCAAATGGTACTTATACAGTTGAAGAAGAAAGTGCTCCAGCTGGATATATTAGAAATACTGAAAAATTAAGCTTTACTATAGATGATGATCATCTATCTCATCAAGTTACAATGGTAAATGCGAAAGAAGTAGTCGTTCCAAATACGGCTTCAGCCACTTCAATTATTATGGTTATTTTAGGAGTAGCATTTACAGGAGCTGGAATTGAGTTTATTAAAAAGCATGCCAGAAAAGCATAATAATAAGAGAGTCTCTTCTACTACCACAGCAGCCATTGGTGCTTTGCTAACGCTAGTAGGGGGATTCTTCCTTTTCTATAATTATATAGAATCAAAAAAAATAGTTGCTTATGATTATATGGCCAATGTATTCTACAATGGAACGGAAATCGTCCCAGTCACGAAACCAGAAGAACCGGTAGAAGTGAGTGTTGAAGAAGAAAAAAGAGAACCATTAGCAGAAGAAGAACTTCCTGGAGAAGTAAGCAATGAATATATTGGATACTTAACCATTCCTAAAATCAATTTAACAAAGGGATTCTTAGATAAAAGATCGACAGAAAATGATGTTGAAAAAAACATTTTAGTAGTAAATGGTTCAAATTATCCAGATCGGGAGAAAGGAAACTTAATTCTAGCAGGCCATTCTGGAACAGGATGGAAAGCATTCTTCAATGATTTATACAAACTAGAAGTTGGAGATATTGCTTATGTAACTTATAAAGGGAAAAAATATGTATATAATATTACCAATATTTATACACAACCTAAAGTAGGAAAGTTAGCTATTTACCGAAATTATGAAAAAACAACACTAACTCTCATTACATGTACCAACAACGATTCAACAACACAAACCATCTATATAGCAGAGTTAGCAAACATAGAAGAATAAAATTTAAGGGGGGTGAAGATATGAGTAAAATGACATTACTGGATAAATGGAAAATCTTTTTTGATGTATCCAAAAGTTCAGCCTGGTTTATTGTAGCAATACTATTATTAATCGTAATAGGTGTTATTTTTGCAACAACCAACAAAAGAAATGCAAAAAAGAATAAACAGATTTATATCATTTTCTCTATCTTCACCTTCTTTTTGTTGATTGTGATATATCATGGTTCGCTAGCAAATATTTTTGATTATATGATGAATAATTTCTTTATTGCCATCTATTTTCCAAATTTAGCAATCTATCTAGCAGCCATCATTATCATGAATATTATTCTATGGATTAGTTTATTTCATTTCAAAACAGCAGAAATTATTAAAAGAATTAATATTATAGTATATATTCTTATGAATTATTTGCTGGCATTAATTCTAAGTGTTATCAATCATGACAAATTAGATGTGTTTGCTCAAAGTTCGGTCTATAAGAATAAAAAAGCAACAGCTCTAATTGAATTATCTAGTTTAATATTTATTGTTTGGATTATATTTCTAATATTATATAAAATCATTCTAGTATACATTCGAAAAGACTATAAACCAAAAGTTAAAAAAGTAATTGTACGAAAACCAGTCAAAATATTACCAGAAAATTTTGAACCAATTGAAATACCTGATTATATATATGGAGTTATTCATAAAAACAATGCATCAGAGAAACAGACAGAAGTAAAGAATTGGACAGTATCATCTCCAGCAAAAGCAACGGTTAAAGTAGAAAAACAAGAAACGACTGAGTTTGAAAAACTACTAACAATAGAAGATTATAAACTATTACTAAGAATGTTAAAAGAACAAAAAGAAAAAGATAAAAAAGCAAAACAGCAACAAGAAATGCAAGAAAGATTATTAAGAGAACAAATTAGACAAGAAGAAAAAGAACAAGAAAAATTTACAGAATTAGAGATGTTATATAGAAGCATTCGATAGAATGCTTTTTCTTTTTGTCAAATGATACAATTAAACTTGGTTTTAAAGAACAAAGTACGATATAATAAAAAAAGCAGGAAGTGGAAGTATGAATTTAGAAGATTTAAATGATAAACAAAAAGAAGCAGTATTATATAATGATGGACCATTATTAATAATAGCAGGAGCTGGCGCAGGAAAAACCAAAACCCTAACAACCAAAATAGCATTTTTAATAGAAGAAAAGAAAGTAAGTCCTTATAGTATTTTAGCAATTACTTTTACCAATAAAGCAGCAAAAGAAATGAAAGATCGATTATTTTCTCAAATAGGAAGTGAAATCAAAAAATTAACGGTTTCCACTTTTCATAGTTTTGGATTAAAAATACTAAGAGAAAATTTCGAACGATTAGGTTATAATAAAAACTTTGTAATCATGGATAGTGATGATTCACTTACCGTTGTAAAAAAGATTTTAAAAGATATGGGATATGATCCTAAAATATATAATCCAAGAGCCATTAGAAATAAAATCAGTAGTTGTAAAAATGAAAGAATAACACCATCTCAATATGAAAGATATGCAGTAAGTGATTATGAAAAAGTAATCAAAGAAGTATATGAAAAATATGAATTAAAGCTTCAAAAAAATAACTCTGTAGATTTTGATGATCTACTATTATTACCAATTGAATTATTTGAGAGACATCCAGATGTTTTAGCACAATATCAAGAGTTATATCAATATATTTTAATTGATGAATATCAAGATACAAATGAAGCTCAATATATTTTAACGAGATTATTAAGTGAAAAAAATAGACATATTACATGTGTTGGAGATGATTCTCAAAGTATTTATAGTTTTAGGGGAGCTAATTATAAAAATATATTAAACTTTGAAAAAGACTATCGAGATGCTAAAATCATTCTTTTAGAGCAAAATTATCGATCAACTAGTACCATATTAGATGCAGCTAATCATGTAATTAAAAATAATAAACAAAGAAAAGATAAAAATCTTTGGACTGCTAGAGGAGTAGGAGAAAAGATAAAGTATTATCGAGCATATAATGAAAAAGATGAAGCAGAGTATATAATAGAGAATATTAAAGAATTAGAAAAAGCAGGAGTAGAATATAAAGATATTGCCGTTTTATATCGAACGAACGCTCAATCCAGAGTGGTGGAAGAGGCAATGTTAAAAGAGAATTTACCATATCGAGTAATTGGTAGTTTCTATTTCTATTCCAGAAAAGAAATCAAAGACTTAATTGCATATTTACGATTAATTCATAATTCACAAGACAACGTATCCCTGTTAAGAGTAATTAATACCCCTAAAAGAGGAATTGGATTAAAGACAATAGAAACGCTTACTAGTATTGCAGATGATAATGAAATAAGTATGTATGAAGCGATTACTTCCGGAAAAGAATTAGAATTTAAAAATCTAATTGAAAGATTAAAAGAAGTAGCTCAAAACATTACTCTAACAGAGTTAATTGATAAAGTATTAGAAGCTTCAGGTATGAAACAAGAACTAGAAAGTGAAAAAAGCTTAGAAGCAGAAGTACGACTAGAAAACTTAGAAGAGTTTAAATCCATAACCAAGTCTTTTGAAGAAAGAGAAGGATTAATATCGTTAGAAGACTTCTTACTAGAAATTAGTTTAATAAGTGATGTAGAAGAATACAAAGAAGATCCAAATCGTATCAATTTAATGACGGTTCATTCCGTAAAAGGATTGGAGTTTAATCATGTATTTGTAATTGGTATGGAAGAAGGTATATTCCCACATATGAATTCACTAATGGAAAGTAGTGATGTCGAAGAAGAAAGACGATTGATGTATGTTGCTATTACCAGAGCCAAAGACGATCTACATTTAGTTAATGCAAGAAGAAGAACATTATTTGGAAAGGAACAAATTAATCCAGTCAGTCGTTTTATCGCCGAAATACCTCAAGAATTGATGATGACAAATTCGGAAGAAAAACAAAAAGAAGAAAAACCATTACAAGCAGGAGAAATGTTTAGAGAAGAAAATGTTGATTATCAAGTCGGGGACTTTGTTTATCATGAAACATTCGGAACTGGAAAAGTTGTAGAAGTAACCAATACTTTAGTATCGGTAGCCTTTAAACATCCACATGGTATAAAAAAATTGATGAAAAATCATAAGAAATTATCGAAAGTATAGAATTTATGATACATGAATTTTTTTAGGAATGATATTAAAGCAAATAAACCAAAAAAGAAGTATTTGATACTTCTTTTTTCGTATGATATAATAAAGAAAAAAAGGAGATAATTATGAATAAAGACATAACACTAGTAATTTTAGCAGCAGGTATGGGGAGTCGATTTGGGGGGTTAAAACAAATTGAACCAATGGGACCAAATGGAGAATTTATTATTGATTACTCCATTTATGATGCCTTACAAGCTGGTTTTAACAAAGTTGTTTTTTTAATTAAAGAAGAAAACTATGAAATTTTTAAGGAAACGATTGGTGCTAGAGTAGAACCACATATTAAGGTTGAATATGCATTCCAAAAGAATGATAATGTACCACTTTATTATGAAGAATTAAAAGAAAGACAAAAACCTCTAGGAACAGCTCATGCGATTCTATGTTGCCAAGATAAAGTACAAGAACCTTTTATGATTATCAATGCTGATGATTTTTATGGCAGAGATGCATTCCAAAAAGGTGCTGAATTCTTAAAGAAAATGGATACTAAAAAAATACCTCATGAATATGGAATGGTAGGTTATTTAGTAAAAAATACCATTACAGAAAATGGAGCAGTAAAACGTGGAGTATGTAATGTTGAAAATGGATTTTTAACAAAGCTTGTGGAAAGTTCTGTTGGTAGAGTAGAAGATGGAACTATTATGGCTACACCATTAGATGAAAGTCTAGAAAAATTTGAGGTAGCAGAAGATGATACCGTATCGATGAATATGTTATTATTTGATCCAAGTATTTTTGGTTATATTCAAGATAAATTTCCTCTTTTCTTAGAAAAAAATAAAGAAAAATTAGAAAAATGTGAATTCTTAATACCAGATGTATTATTTGAATCCATTGATGAGAATATGGCAACATGTGAAGTGATCCCAACAACAGCTACTTGGTATGGAGTAACCTATAAAGAAGATGCTCCAGCAGTAAGAGAGTCAATTAAGAAATTAGTAAGAACGGAAGAAGATGGAGAAGGAGATTATCCTCTACACTTATGGGAGAAATAATCTATTTCTCTTTTTTTGTGTCTTTAAAAATGATATACTAACAATAAGAAAAGGTGAAAAAAATGAAAGATAGAATGAATGAATTAATCGATATTATAAATGAGGCAGACTATAATTATCATACATTAGATAATCCAACCATTACAGACCAAGAATATGATAAATACTTACGAGAATTATTTGATATCGAAGCAGAACATCCTGAATGGATTAGGGAAGATTCACCAACACAACATGCAGGGGGAAAAATCATTGAAGGATTTGAAAAAGTAACTCATAAAATCCCAATGATGTCACTAAGTGATGTGTTCTCTGAAAGTGAGTTAATTGCATTCGATGAAAGAATTAGAAAAGAAGGAATCCATCCAAAGTATATGTGTGAATTAAAAATCGATGGATTATCAGTATCTCTTCTTTATGAAAAAGGAAAACTCATAAGAGCAGCAACAAGAGGAGATGGAACCGTAGGAGAAGACATAACTCATAATGTAAAAACAATAAAAGTAATTCCTTTAAAGTTAAAAGAAGATGTTGATATAGAAGTTCGTGGAGAAATCTTCATGAATAAAAAAACACTACAGGAAATCAATGAAAAAAGAAAAGCAAAAGGGGAACCACTTCTTCAGAATTGTCGAAATGCGGCAGCAGGTTCTATCCGCCAATTAGACTCTAAAATAGCAGCAGAAAGAAAACTTGATAATTTTATTTATCATTTACCAGATCCAGAAGATTATGGTTTAAGAACACATGCAGAAGCCATTGATTATATGCAAAGATTAGGTTTTAAAATTAATCCAAATAATCGTTTAGTTTCTTCTATTCAAGAAGTGATTGAATTTATTGAAGAAAAAGGAAAAATTAGAGATAGTCTTCCATATGATATTGATGGAGTTGTCATAAAAGTAAATAGTATTCAAGAACAACAAAAATTAGGATATACTGCCAAGTATCCAAAATGGGCAACAGCTTATAAATTTCCTGCAGTAGAAGTATTAACAAAACTAACCGATATAATATTTACGGTAGGAAGAACGGGGCAAATTACTCCAAATGCTGTATTAGAACCAGTAATTGTTGCTGGAAGTACAATCTCTAGAGCGACACTACATAATGAAGACTATGTAAGAGAAAAAGACTTAAAAATAGGAGACATTGTATCAATACGTAAAGCAGGAGATGTTATTCCTGAAGTAGTAGAAAGAAAAATCGAAAGACGAACGGGTAAAGAAAAAGACTTCGTAATGATAACAGAATGCCCTATGTGTCATACACCATTAATCAAGAAAGAAGGACAAGTGGATTACTATTGTCCAAATGATAAATGTCCAGCTAGACACATAGAAGGCTTAATCCACTTTGTATCAAGAGATGCCATGAATATCGATGGTTTAGGGGATCGAATCATGGAAGATTTCTACAACTTTGGTTTTATTGGAAATATTGCCGATATCTATTCTTTAAAAGACCATGAACAAGATTTAATTCGATTAGAAGGCTATGGAGATAAGTCTGTATCGAATCTTCTAGAAGCAATCGAACATAGTAAAGAAAACTCTCTTGAAAGATTAATATTTGCATTAGGAATTCCTCATGTTGGAGCAAAGACCGCCAAGATATTAGCTGCTAGATTTAAAACAATGGACGACTTCCAACAAGCTTCAGAAGAAGAATTAGTAAGTATTCCAGATATTGGAGATACAATTGCTAAAAGTATACAAAAATATTTTGCAAATGATCACAATAAATCGATTGTTGAAGAATTAAAAGACTTGGGTTTGAATATGAATTATTTAGGAGAAGAAATAGAAGAAAATGAAACATTTGCAGGTAAAAGTTTTGTCTTAACAGGTTCATTAGAATTCTATACAAGAGAGGAAGCCAAAGAAATAATAGAACATCTTGGTGGAAAAACCGTTGAGTCCGTATCTAAAAAGACATCGGTTGTGATTGTAGGGACAAATCCAGGAAGTAAATATACAAAAGCTCAAGAACTAGGAATTGAAATTTGGACAGAAGAAAAATTCAAAGAAAAATTGTCTGAATAAGGAGGATATATGAAAAAAATAGGATTCGTTATAGGAAGTATGGCTGCAGTTCTAATGATCATTATATTAGGATTCATGGGACTTTCAGATAAAACAGAAACAAAAAATGTCGAAAAAAGAGTATCAGAAGTAGAAGAAAAAACTATCACTTGTGTCAGTAGTGAAAAAAAAGATGATGTAGAACAAACAGAAATTGTTTGGATTAAAAACAAAGTACTAATGACTAGAACCAATATCAGTACTTGGAATAAAGAAAGTGCCAATGATCAAACCTGTAA
>CACZOQ010000116.1 GCA_902782835.1 uncultured Erysipelotrichaceae bacterium
GTACCGCATGGATGCTGTTTTTTCATAATAACAATTGTTCCTAATTTATAATCTTTATTTTCCATTATGCACCTCTATCTGAGTATATGGTATTTTTATTCCAGCCTCATCAAACGCTTTTTTTATTTCTTTTCTTAAAGCTCTTTCTGTTACAAATTGTTTCATTGGTTGGGTTTCTACAGCTATTCGATATATTACACCTGAATCTCCTAAATCATTTATCCCCCATACCTCTGGGTCTTTTGTTGCATATTCTAATTTACCTTTTATATTTTTAAATAACTTTTCAAGAATTTCATCTACTTTTTCTGCTTTTGCTTCATAGGCAACAGATACATCAACTACTGCTAAAGAATTATGTTCACTGTAGTTTATAATATTATCCATATAGTGATTTGCAACTATTTTTGTTGCTCCTTTATAATTACGAATTCTGGTTGTTCTTAATCCTATAAATACTACTTCGCCCATAAAGTCACCGATTTCTATTGTATCTCCAATTTCATATGACCCTTCTGTAATAATTGAAAATCCGGCAATTAAGTCTTTTGCAACATCTTGAAATGCTAACCCTATAATTGCTGTTCCAATTCCTAATCCTGCTAAAATTGATCCAACTTTAAATCCAAAAACAGATAATATTGCTAATGTAACAAGAATTACTATTATGTATTTAATAATGTTTACAATTAGAACTGTTAATGTTTGAATTCTTTGGATTTGAGATCCTTTTAAGCTTTTTCTTCTTCGATTGACTGTTTTTAATAATATATTTTTAATGATTTTAAATATTACTGTTCCAATAATTATATATAGAATAGGAGAAATGATAAGCATTAAATCAATCGATTTTCCTAGTATTTCTATTTTCATATTATTTTTCTACCTCTAAATTCATATATTCTAATAATCGATTTAAGTCATTAGCATTTACAAAGCTTATTTCTATTTTATTTTTATGAATGACTACTTTTGTTCCAAGTTTTTCGCTTAATTCATTTTGTAGATAATAGTATTCATTCTCTGCTTTATTTTTTTGTTTTTGTGGATGACTCTTCGTAATGTTTGGTTCTTGTGTTAGCTCTTCTAATTCTCTTACACTAATTCCTTCTGTAATAATCTTGTTCACAAGTTCTTCTTGTTGGTTAGGGTTTTCTAGTTTACTTAATACTCTTGCATGTCCCATGGTAATTTTATTATCATTAATATCTTCTTGGATATTCTCTGGTAAGTTTAATAAACCTAGCATATTGGTAATGTGGCTTCTACTTTTTCCAAGTCTTTTTGCTAATTCTTCTTGGGTTATTGATAGTGTTTCTTGTAGTTTCTTATATGCTGTGGCTTCTTCAATTGCACTTAAATTTTCTCTTTGTAGATTTTCCAATAATGCTATTTCCATCATTTGAGTATCATTAAAATCTCTAATAATGGCTGGTATTTCTTCTTTGCCAGCTAATAATGATGCTTTAACTCTTCTCTCCCCTGCGACTATTTCATATCCTTTAATGGATTTTTTTACAATGATTGGTTGAAAAACACCATGTTCTTTTATGGAACTAGCTAGTTCTTGTAATGATTCTTCATCAAATACTTTTCTTGGCTGATATGGATTGCTTCTAAGTTCACTAAGTTTTATCATTGTTATTTGATCTTTTGGTGTATCATTTACTATTTTTTCTTCCACTGTATTATAGTCTAGCACTTCGCTATTGAATAATTCCTCTAATCCTTTCCCTAAGGCTCTTCTTTTTGGGATTCCACTTTCTGGTAAATTATTTTCCATTTCTCTCAATCACTTCCTTTGCTAAATTTAAATAAGCTTCTGATCCTCTACTTTTTGGATCATATGCTATGATTGGTTCTCCATGCGAAGGAGCTTCTGTTAGTCTTACCAATCTTGGTATTATAGTATTATATACTTTTTCTTTAAAGAATTTGCGAATATCTTCTACTACCTCAAATCCTAGATTTGTTCTTGAATCTAGCATTGTAAGTAATACTCCTTCTATATCTAATGTTGGATTTAGACTTTTTTGTGCTAACATTATGGTTTTTAATAATTGTGTGATTCCTTCTAACGCAAAGAATTCACATTGAACTGGTATTATTACAGAATTGGATGCTGTTAATGCATTCGTTGTTATAATACCTAATGATGGTGGGCAATCTAAGATAATAAAATCAAAGCTTTCTTTGATATCTATTAATCTGTTTTTTAATTGTTCTCCTTTTTGAAATCCATTTTCATTTCTACTTTTTTCAGCTAATTCATATTCCAAACCTGCTAAATTAATAGTAGAAGGAATTACATATAAGTTTTTATATTTTGTTTTAATCATTGCCTCTGTAATATTACATTCCCCTATTAAAACATCATAAATACTTCTTTCTATTTCCCCTTTGTTTATTCCGACACCAGTAGTTGTATTTCCTTGGGGATCTAAATCTATTAATAATACTTTTTTCCCTAATACTGCTAATGATGCAGAAAGATTGATACTGGTTGTTGTTTTACCAACTCCACCTTTTTGATTTACTAATGAAATAACCTTTCCCATCTAATCACCCATTTTCCATATTACTAATATATTGTATCAAAAAAACATTTTTTTTGAAATCTTTTTACAAAAAAAAAGTAGATTTTTCTATGAATCTACTCTTCGCTTTTTGTTTTATCAATTTTAATAATAATTTGATATGATTTTTCAAAATTCATTTCATCTGATTTAATTTTAATTCCATGTTTTTCTAAATCAGATACTAAGTTTCTAATTTTTTCAGTGGCTTCATCAATTGTATAAACTTTATTCTCATCTTCTTTTTCTTCTTCTGATGTAGTATTTGCTAAAAACATATTATTATCCATTGGGTTAATAATGGTTGAGGTTTGATCAAAAGAAGAAAATTCTGGAATCTTGAAATAATCTGAGTTTCTTTCGATTACTTCTTCTCCTGGATCTGTTTTTACAATTTTTTCAGCTGGTGTTATAAATTGATTGGCTGGAATTGATGATGTTGGATTTCCTAAATTTAGCAAGCTATCTAAATCCGCTCCACCTTTATTCATATTAATATTAGTAGAGTTTTCTTTTACTTGATTTAAATCGATAGAAGTTACTGCTGGTGGCATATCAAACATATCTTCTGTTGTATCTTCTGTTTCTTCTTTTCCAATTTCTCCATAATTGATAAATTTTCCCATTGGCATATCCTCTCCTTCTGGTGGTGCAACTGTTACTTTTCCATAATTTGTTTTTTCTTCTGGTAATTCTGCAGTTGGTGTTAACGGATTACTGTTAACAAATGCACTTGTTGATGCAATCATTCCCCCTGATTGACTGGTGGAAGAAGAATTTTCTTTTGGATATGTTTTTTTAATTTCCTCTTCTAAAGCCCTTACACTCATTTTTGTATCAATAATTCTTTTCAATATTTCTTTTTGTTTTTTAGCATCTGGCACATTCAGCAATGCTCTTGCATGCCTTTCTGATATTTGTTCTTTTAATATTGCTTCTTGCACTTGATCTGGCAACGCTAAAAGTCTTAGTTTATTTGCTACTGCTGATTGACTTTTTCCCATTGTTTTTGCTAATTCTTCTTGAGTTAATTGATCTAATTCTAGTATTTTGTGATATGTTCTTGCTTCTTCAATAGGATTCAAGTTTTTTCTTTGTAAATTTTCTAATAAAGCAACTTTTGACGATTCTTTATCATCTAAATCTCTAATAATTGCTGGTATTTTTGTTAATCCTGCTAAAGCGGCTGCTTTATATCTTCTTTCTCCAGCTATTATTTCATATTTACCATTAACGCGACGAACAATTATTGGTTGTATTACTCCATGTTCTTTAATCGATACTGCTAATTCCTTTAGTGCTTTTTCATCAAATATTTCACGGGGTTGAAACCTATTTGGGATAATATCATCTAAATATAGTAATACTACTTCATCTTTTTCATCTGGGTACATAGTTTTCCCCTCTCTTTATTCTATTTTTAATCTATATTATCATTATATAGGAAAAGAGACTGACTTTCAACCTATTTTTTTGATAAGTAACTAAAATGTTTTAACTAAAAAAGATTGATATGAATTAATCAATCTTTTTTTAAATATAACCTTCTTACTACTATTACTATCTTCTAGAACCAATCGGTTTACTATCAGAAACATCCGGAAATCTATCAATATATTCCTCTTGTAATTCTTCATCTGCTATAATCTTTTTTTGAACTTTTCTATATCCTAGTTCTTTAAAATATAACCTATAATGTTTTTTTAATAACCCTGCATATCTTCCCGCTAAAACATAATTATTTAGAAAACATAATTCTGTTCTAGGTAAAAAACTAGTATCCATATTATATAGTTCAATTAGATTTTCAATATCCCCTACAGTAGAATTTCTACATAATTCTTGTAGTCTTACTATATCTACTGTTGATTCTGAAATCCTTTCTGGTATTGTTCTAATAATCATATTATCCCCCTTTTTATTAGCCGATATTATAATATATTTTTCTTGTTATGTCAATTGTTCTGTTAGTTTATTTGTTCTTTATGATTATTAAACTTCTTTTACTATTCTCGATTGGCAATAAAAATTTTTCGATTTTTACAATCTGATATTTTTTATTTAATTTCTTTTGTACTTCTGGAGTTAACTCTTTTTCAATGTCTCCTTTCATAGCTACGAAAATGCCGTTTTTCTTTACTAAATGCATTGTATAATTTACTAGTTTTTCTATATTGGCTACGGCTCGTGATGTTACAATATCATATTGCCCTTCATAGTCCTCTCCCCGTGAATGAATTGCTTCTATGTCTTTTAACTTTAATTGTTTAATGGCTTCATTTAGATAATTGACTCTTTTTTGGAGAGAATCTATTAATGTTATTTTCAATTTTGGAAACACTATTTTTAATACCATTCCTGGAAATCCTGCTCCTGTTCCTACATCGCATAGCGTTGTTATTTCATTTAGATTTACTGCTTTATGTACTGTTAGACTATCGTAAAAGTGTTTTAAATATACTTCTTTTTGGTCTGTAATTCTAGTTAGATTGATTTTTTCATTCCATTCTAATACTAACTGATATAACTTATCCAATTGATTTAGTTGTTCTTCGGTAATATCAATATTAATATCTTTTAGTGATTCAATAAATTCTTCTTTATTCATCTTTGCCGTACTCCTTTTTTAAATATACTGAAAGAATTGAAATATCAGAAGGATTTACTCCACTAATTCTGATTGCTTGAGCTATTGTTTTTGGTCTTACTTCTTTTAGTTTTTGTCTTGCCTCACTAGCAATATTATTTACTTTATCATAATCTATGTTTTCTGGTATTTGTTTTTTTTCTAATTTCAACATTTTTTCAGCTTCTTTATATGATTTTTCTATATATCCTTTGTATTTTAAATATATTTCAACTTGCTCTTTAATTTCAAAATCATATGGAAATGGTATAAACTGTTCTAGAAATTCTACTGTAATTTCTGGTCTTCCTAGTAATTGTTCAAAAGATAGTGTTGCATTTGGAATTGTATAGCCTCTATCTGTAAACTTTTTTTCTACTTCTTTTGTGATTTTTAATTTTTGTTCTTTACACCAATTTATGCATTCTTGTATACTTTTTTCTTTTTTATTTAGTTTTTCTATTTGCTCCTCTGTAATTAATCCTACTTCATACCCATATCTTCTTAGTCTTAAATCTGCATTATCACTTCTTAATAATAATCTAAATTCTGCTCTACTTGTTAATAATCTATATGGATCTCTTATTCCTTTTGTTATTAAATCATCTATTAATACTCCAATATAGGCTTCATTCCTCTTTAATACCAATGGGTCCTTTCCCTCTAGTTTTAAACTTGCATTGATTCCTGCCATTAATCCTTGACATGCAGCTTCTTCATATCCACTCGTTCCATTGATTTGACCTGCTGTAAATAAATTA
>CACZOQ010000117.1 GCA_902782835.1 uncultured Erysipelotrichaceae bacterium
GACTTCTATTCATTAATAATACATGAAAACCACATTGTTCTGCATAATCCAAAATATCACTTCGATCATCAATAAAAATAGATTCCCCGGGAATAACCTCCCTATGATACTTTAAAAATATTTCAAAAAGCCCTTCTCTTTTCGTTTTAGATTCAAATGAAGAAATCATAATATTTTGAAATTTTCGAAAAATCTTTCTATTTTGAAGAACCCTTAAAGAAGAAGGCCAAGCATCTGTAATCATATATAAATTATAATTTTCTAATAAATGTTCAAGTTCAGAATCTACATCTTCAAAAAAATCATATTTTTCATCATTATAGACACAATCTTCAGCTAATTGATAAGCTACTTCTTTCGTTAAATTTGGATAATGTATTTCATCTAAAACTCGATAATAAAAGTCAGCAAACATTTCATGTTCTTCCGCTTCTGTTTTAGGATCTTGTGTTAATAAATTTTGATACTTTTTCATTGCTTCTTTCGTAACATTAGAATAATCATTCTCCCCAAGTCCTAAAATATCCCAATAATTAGGTGTAATAAACCAATGACCCGTCTTAGGATTTGATAAAACTCCACCATTATCAAAAATAATATTCTTTATTTTCATATGTTTCCCTTCCTAATCACGATTCATCTTTCTCAATCATTCTAACTTCTGCTTTCATATGATATCTCTTAGCCAATTCTTGATGAAGCATATTAACCCCTTTCATAAAAGGAATAGAATATAAAGTATCCATAGTCAAATGATTACTACATTCATATTCTAAAACAAAAGAATTATGATCAATGTAAGGAGAAACAGAAATAACGTCCAAATATATTTTACTATATTCATTTCCCGGATGATTCAAATTAATTCGATCTTTCGCAACATCTAGTTTATCCACAAAATTAACGAATAACTGAAACAATGTATACCCATCAAATCCTTCTTTATGATCATGTATTTTAATTGCATCGTAGATCTCTTGAACATCTTCTTCTGTAAAATGATAGGAATTTAAATCATAAGTTTTTAAATGCTCTCTCATAAATTCAGCACTTAATAACTCATGATCCTTACTAGTGACTCCCCTACCTATATCATGAAAGATAACAGCAGTAGCTAGTTTATCGGCTTCATGTTCTTGAATTTCAAATAAATCAACCATCTTTTTAAGAACACTTAATACATGATGAATATGTTGCATACCATGATAGTATGGAGATCCATCTATTTGCTGTATTACCTTATATTTATGAATGATAACACTATCTTTTAATAAATCATCCATTAACCTCATTTTATCGCATCCTTTGTATTACTTTTACTTGTTTCATACTTTTTATCATAATAATCAACAGACTTAGCTAATAAGTCTTGTTTACAAATATCAATCTGATCTTTATTTTTTAATAGTTCTATAAAACCATCTTTTCCTAATGTATCGATTAAATAATGAACCATTAAATAAGCATAATCATAACTGTCATAAGAATGTTTTCCAAATTCATTTTCAATTTCACTTTGTTTTGGAATAGGAATAGCATGAATATAATGCTCTAATAACCATGAAATTCCTTTAGAATAAGTACCATCTAAATATTTCGCAATACCCTCACTCAACCATTCTGGAAGAGTTCCAAATAAAAGAAATTGAATTCCATGTATTAGTTCATGAAAAATAACTTTTTCATATTCCTCCTTAGACCATTCTTGATCAATAGTTGAATCTTTTGGTTCAAAAAAATTCATTGATTGATCTTTATCTTTAAAACAAGCACACATATAATCGGGAGAATCTGGAAATCCTCTCTTCTTTAAACCATCTACTAAATCTGAAATACTATCATAAATATAAACATTAAAAGGCAAGTCAACTTCTTCATGATCAAAAAAAGAGAACACCTCACTCTTTCTATTACGAATAATAGAATCAATGATGAAATGATAATTCGAATTTTCATTTTGCATAATATATTGCATCTTAACACCTCAAATATTTTTTTATAAAATAACACCTGAACTACCAGTAAATTACTTTTGAATTTGTTTTTCTGATAATAACGGTTCCCTCTTTTAATAGCTCGTCTATAATCTTAGCATTATTCATTTCAACAAATTCATTTTAATTTTAACATATTATTGAAAAAGAAAAAAGAAACAGTTAGTTGCTTTTCTTCAGTATCTTTTATTCATTGACATAATCAGAATCTACAGAAACAATTGAAGATAATAACGCACAATCACGATCTACCACAGCTATCTGTTCTGAAAAAGGTTCTAGGAATGAATCAATATGCTCATGAATTTATATTTTACTTATTATAAAGAAAACAAAAAACTACTTTTTCAAAAAGTAGTTTTCTATTCACTGATTTTATCTAAATAATGACATGCTTTAATAAAACATGAAATTTGATCTTCGTTTAATTCCCTAATCTCAACCATGTGTTTCAATTCATCTAAAGAGAACCATCGTACTTCACTTAATTCCTCTTGTTGAATGGTAATATCCTCCATTCTAACATCTTTTTGTACAAAATACATTTTATAACAATCTTTTCCATCGCAACCATGATCATATTCAATAAAGTTTTCTTGCGAAAAATCAAGACCTAACTCCTCTTTTACTTCCGTAATAATTCCTTCTAAAGGAGACTCTCCAGCTTTTGGATGCCCTCCTGTTACACCCCAATCTCCCCCTTTTGATTCCACTCTTTTTTGCATTAAAAATTCTCCTTTAGAATTTTGAATCACAACCATCACAACCATTGGATAATACCCATCAGGAATAGTCTCACCTTTTCGATAAATATGACTTGTTTTATTTCCTAATGCATCATATAAATCTCTTAATTCACCCATAATTATCCCTCTAATCCATTAATTCAAAACAATTTGATTAATCTCTTTTGTCTGTTTATAAAACATTTTCTCTTAACTATTTTATACAAAGGCTTAGTATGTACCTGTTCTAAATGTAAAAGTAAATCTTGATAATCATTCATTTAAAATTTTCCTCAAAAACATTATAGAAAAAGTAGATAAATCTACTATCTATGATTGATTATCCTCAATACTATAACTATATGGATTGTATCGAACACCAAATGATTCATAATAACTCCATAAAGATCGCTCCATACCGATATCATAAGAATAATCAACCGGGAAATCTTTTGTATAAAATAAATCACGAATTCTAGATACACCACATAAAACATCTAAATGTTGAGTATGATCACTTAAAAGGCTTTCATCCTTCAAGCGGAAAAAGAAAGACAAATCTGGATAATAAATCGTAATACCATACGTCCATAATCTTAAAGAATATAAATATTTAAATTCTTCATAAGAAATATTAGGATCGATTTTAACTTTTTTCAAAATATTAGAATGCAGAAATAAGAATCCATCAACCATAAATGGAGTTGCATATGGTTTTCCTCTTTTTTGTAAATCAATATCATCATTGTACTTCAAAACTGGTAAAAAGTAATAAAAATAATCAAACTCTCTAATGCAGTTTTGATAAGCTCCAAAAGTACGAATATCGGTCCCTTCATTCGGAATCCATGTCCAGCACGTTAAAGCAGACTGGTTACCACAACGTTTAATATTATAAGTAAGATGAGAATCCCAACCTTGAACAAAACGGATACTAGAATCTATAATTAAAACATAATCCTTTCCTACATGAAGAGAAATATCAGATAATATTTTACTATAAGATGCATTTTCATCTTCAAAAACAATTTTCTTAACACTTTTTGAACGCTTTAAAGAAGCATCTAAATTATTTTTACTTTTTGTTCCAACAATAAACTTAATATTCTTGCTATGAGTAGCATTTTCAATTGCAGAACGTATACAATCTTCATATTCACCAAACAGATCAACAATAAGGACTTCAATCGTTTCTTCTTTACAATAATAATCATTTTCCTGACGGAGTTTTTCACGATAAAAAGATAGTTTATTATGATATTCTGCATTATCAAATTCTCCAGTTTCAGCATTCAGATAAATAATTTTATCTTTAAAACGTAAACCCGAAAAATCCTCAAATTCTTTAACTGTTCGAACATTACCAAGACCAAATTCACCTAAATCGATTTTTTTGTCCGATAATCCCAATAATGCTTTGAGACGATCTGTTTCAAAATACATGCCTTCTGGAACAGTAGGAAAATCTTGATTTTTACGTTCATATTGATGATAAATATACCCCTCTCCACAAGTATAAATATTCCATCCATGAGTAAACAGACGAATACTCATTGGTAATTCATCTCCATAAAAATACATGTAAGGATCATGTAATACCTCTTTGTGGGCTTCACTAAACGTAAAAAAATTCCCCGCACCAATCAAAGCATTTCGATGATTCACACGATAATCATCTTTATCAACCGGAATACTATTCGCACTAATGAAATAACTATCTCCATCATGAAAATAATTAACATACATAATAGTTCCGCAAGTTGGATGATCAAATACTTCATCGTCCAAAGGCTTCGTCATCATTTCTTCTGTACAAGCCTCTGGATAAAAAGAAATAATGGCCTTATCATCATGAAATGATAATAATTGCTCAATCATTTTAGTATCCCAATGTTTAACAAATCGCATATGAGAATCAATTTGATAAACATATTTTTCATCATCAATCATTTGCTGACACAAATATCGGGCATAACAAGAACCCTTTGCATCTGCTTCATTAAGATTCGCAATTTTACAATGATCTATTTTCTCTAATTCATAAAGATCAGATTTATCATCATTTTGATAACATATTGAAAAATGAACCCTCTCTGGATGATCTGCTTGAATCAATGCACTATGTACAGTATTTAATAATTCGGGATCTTTATAAGAAGCAATTTCAATTAAAATTTTATCAGTTTCTATTCCCATTTCTTTCAACTCCATCATCAACTTTTAGTCTGTTAAGAATATTATAACATAATGTTTTTTTATACGAATAATTATTTATTTAAAATAGAATCCATATCTTTATTTTGAATAAAAATAACTTTTTCCAAAAATTCTTCTAAACTCTGTAAACGCATTTTTTCTTTTCGATAATAAGAATTAACAGTAGAAATAAAATAAAACCACTGGCCTATAGTAGGTGGAAAATTATAAGATTCTTTTCCCAATCGCTGTCGAATCCATCTCTTCGTAACACGAAAATAAGATTTTATTCTCGGTAATTGAATATAATAAATAATATCAGCATCTACTCTTCCTTGTCGAAACTTATCTCTTCCGATATCTTCCATAATCCAAGATTTCTTTTTCAAAATTTCTTGAAATATTTTTTGAGCTTCTTCATCGGAACGTTTCACATTTCCATTCTCATCATCCCACGCTACTTTATCAAGTTCATATCTTGGAATATGATACTTTTCAGATAATTTCTTTGAAAAAGTTGTTTTTCCACTACCTACAGGACCTATAATATAAATTTTCTTTTTCATAAACAACACCTATTAAAAATAAGTATACCATAAAAAAAAGTAAAGAAAAAAGAAGGTTTTCCTTCTTTATGGTTCAAATAATTCAATTTCTATATTCGATAATGATCCTTTAAAGAATCTAAAATTAGTTCCAGAGTTATTATAAGAAGAACCAAATATAATATTACGAGAGAAATAACGATCTAACGCCCAGTTACTTTGATTAAACAAAGTAGTTTGACCGATAGAATTACTTTGCCCCGTTAAAGTAAACGTAACAACTCCTTCTCTTCTCTTAAATTCATAATGAATAGGAAGTTCACTTGCGGAGTAGTCAAAAGTTTTAGAAACAGCCGAATTATTCCAACGACTATTCGTATTGATTTTACTAACAGAACTAGTATTAAAACGAACAACAAATCCTGGATAAGTACTGTTTGTTTCATCTTTCGCATTCATAATCGTTGGCTGTGGGGTAGCTCCTGAACGAATAAAATCTTCATCAACCTCTATCAAATCAAAAGATAAATCAAAATCTTTCTCTAGGTTTTCTTCACTAAATGGATTTACACCAGTATCTAAAGAATCATCCACTCCATTAAATGAAATCAAAGATAAGTGTGAATAATGTTCATAAACAGAATGCCATTTTGCATGTAAAATAATATCAGAAGTTACAACATAATCGGCACCCACTGGAGTTGTATAATCTGAGTCCAAATACCAACCCTCAAAGTTTCCTACATAAGAACAATTCCGTTCACGATAAGATAAGTTAGAATCATTAGACTCACACAATTCCTTTGTAGGAGTAGGTAGTTCTCCAAGCGTATCACCATTTCCTAATTCTAAATGGTCAGGGGAAACGGTTCCTCCATGTGTATTAAACTGAACAGTAACAGCATTTAATATCGAAAATTTAAAATTTAAATATGAATTTAAAACATTATTAGAAACGTCACTACCAGCATATTGAAAAGTAACTTGAAAGGTCTTTTCTTCACCAGCTACTAAAGAATCTCCATGATTAATACCAGATACTTGAAAAGAGATTAAATCATTATCATAAAAATTCTGATCATAAACAACTCCCGAATACATATAATCAATATTTGTTAAATTTTTTACACTGATATTATAAGTAATAAAAGAAGAAGAATCTTGACCTAATACAATCGTACTGTCCATTAAAGTTTTATAATACGTATTAATAGTAGATGAACTAGGATCTACTAGATGACCATTAGCATACTGAATTTTCGACAAAACTACACCTGTTTGTCTATCCATTTGGGCATTACCAGTAATATTCAGAGGAATAGCAGATATTCTAGCATATCCAATTCCTAAAAACAGAACTGCAACAACCATAGTTAGACACAAAATAGAAATAGTATTCTTACGAAAAAAAAGAATTCTTCTATTCATAATATGCCCTCCAATCAAGTTTCCTACTATATCTTTATTTTATACTGACAATCAAAGAAAGTCAACCTTTGAACGAGAAAGACTATTTTAAACCTAATTCTTTTCGAGTAGCCCCTTCAATTTTACAAGTACTACCTTCTTTTTCAAGTTCTTTAATACTAGCTTTAATATTATAATTCTCTTTTTGTTCTTCTGATAAGGTACCCCAATCTATTTCTTTAATAACTTCAATTCTTTGAATCGTTTTATTCTTATCATCATAAGTATATTGAGAAATGATAGATTGATCGTTCTGAATCTGTTTTTCAATTTCTTGATACTTCTTTTTACGTTCTTTATATACCTTAGAATCTTTTATAACTTCTTTTATTTCTACTTTATTATTCATAATAATTTTATTTTTATCAAAATTCATAGTATGAGTTAAATATAATTTTGCATATTTATCTCCTAAACTATTAGAAGTACAAACAACTGTAATTTTTCCTTTTTTCAAATCCAAATCTGGTTTTTTAGGCTCACTTGTCTTTTTATTACACCCCGTAATAAAAATAAGTCCTATTAAAATAATAAGATATTTTTTTTTCATATAATATTTCTCCTTTTATAAAAATTGACATTTTTGCATCTCTTTTTGCAAATCCTGAATGTTACTATTTTCTGTCCAAACAAAACCATTCATAGAAAAAGATCTTCCTTTATCAACATTCTCTTTTTTATCATCTATAAAAAAACACTGATTTGGCTCTAGAGAAAATTGATCAAATAATACTGAAAAAAGGCCACCATCTTCTTTTAACAAATGATATTGGCAAGATAACACCCAACCATCTACAAAAGAAAATGATTCATCTTTGGAATAATAACGGTAAGTTTCCCAGTTATTATCTGACAAAATATAGACAGAATAATTTTTTTTCTTTAAATCACGAACAAATTCTAATAATTCATAATTAACATCTCGATATTGATAATAATGCAATAAGAAATCTCCATATTTTTTCTGAAGCGACTCTGGAAACAAACAAGAATCATATTTCTCTTGCAAAGACATTGTTCCTAAATCTAAATCTTCCCAGCCATCAAAAAAAGGTAATAATAAAGCTTGATCTTCTTTAGAATCAATCTGATCCAACACAGAAAAAACTTTTCC
>CACZOQ010000118.1 GCA_902782835.1 uncultured Erysipelotrichaceae bacterium
CATAGTAAGTAATTGGAATACTTTTCAATTCTTCAATCACACGAATATTTCCAGAAGCTGTCGGTATAAATATAAGTTGATTGCTCTTTTTTACAACTTGTTCATTATCTTCTTTCTCAACCAAAGCTCCCTTTAATAAAGCAATTCTTTTTTGAATCTCTTCAATTTCATTTTGATATTCACTTAATTCCTTAAGAGAAAGACTATCTTTTTCAGCTACGATTATTTCATTAATATCTTTCAAGTCACGATTCAATTCAAAAATCATACGTAAAACAATATTACGATAATTATAATTTTGTGACACAGGTAAAAAATCTTCTAATTGTCCTTCCAAAGTACCCAATGGAATAGAACGAAAATCACTTAAATAATAATCTACTTGTTCTTCAAATGAAGTATCTTTACTTGCCCTTTTTGCAACACTAGTCTCATAAACTACTTTTGGAGCTTCAACAATTTCAATGGCATCTGATGAAACAGCATTACGTAATTTAGCAATCTGCCCTCTTGTAAAAGAAGCCACTCTAACATTATGTTCAATCACAGATAAATATTCTTCTTCTGTAGTTGCTTCACAATTAAATATAAAATCCATAATAATCCCCCTTAATCGGTGCTTATTATATCATATTTCGTATAATTTTTCAAGTTTTTATGATAGACTAACTGAAAGGAGATGAATTTTTTTGAAATACAAAAGAATTTTATTAAAATTAAGTGGAGAAGTTTTAGCTGGTCAAAAAAGTCACGGAATTGACTTTGAAAGGACCTTAGAACTTGCCAAAGAAATAAAAGAATGTGTAGATGCAGGGTATGAAATCGGAATTGTTGTTGGAGGAGGAAACTTCTGGCGTGGTAAAAGTAATGAATTTATGGATCGAGCAACTTCCGATTATATTGGAATGATGGGAACTGTTATGAATTCATTAGCTTTAGGCGATGCCTTTAAACAATTAGATGTACCAGTAAGAGTTCAAACAGGGATTGAAATGAGACAAGTTGCAGAGTTTTATATCAAAGATCGCGCAACTCGTCATCTAGAAAAAGGTCGAGTGGTAATCTTCGGATGTGGAACAGGAAGTCCTTTCTTCTCAACCGATACAGCAGCCGCCTTACGTGCCGCAGAAATAAGAGCCAATGTTTTAGTAAAAGCTACTAAAGTAGATGGTGTTTATGACAAAGATCCTAAAAAACATGAAGACGCCAAAAAATATGATAAAATTACTTATTTAGATGTCATTAATAAAGGATTAAATGTCATGGATTCTACTGCTATTACTCTTTGTATGGAAGAAGAAATACCAATCTTAGTATTTAATATATTAAAAAAAGGAAATTTAAAGAAAACATTAGAAGGAAAAAGTAGTGCTACTTTAATAAAAAAAGCCAGTTAATAACTGGTTTTTTTTATAATTCTTTGAATTCCTTCACATAAATCCAAATACGTTTTTGTAAAATCCCCACTATACCAAGGGTCTGTAATATCTCGATCTAATAATGGATAAATTTTGTGATTCGTACCTAAAATCCTAGAAGCTCCTCTAATATTATTCTGATCCATACAATAGAAATAATCAAATTGATCATAGTCTTCTTTTTCTAATCTCGTAGCAAAATGTCTTGTAAAAGGAATCCCTTCCTCTACTAATTTCTCTTTAGCAGGAGGATATAAATCATTTCCCTCTTCTTCATATGAGGTCCCCCTAGAAGCAATTACATATTCTTTTTCCAATCCCATCTTTCCAACGATATCTCTCATCATAAATTCAGCCATAGGGCTGCGACAAATATTACCCAAACATACAAAACAAATTCTAATCATGAATAACCTCCAAGAACTTTTCTTCTAAAATAGAATATAAATAACATCGAACAGGTTTTCCAGTTTTTCTTTCTAAATAAGAACGGTAACCATTTAATTGATTTTGATATTCTTCTTCTAATACATCTTTTAACTTATAATCAACAATAACAATCTCATCATCTAATTCAATAACTAAATCCATAATTCCATGATATTCAACACCATCTTTATCCCATAAAAATTCATATTCTTTATAAAAATTTCCATTTTGATATTTTTGTATAAAAGAACTATTTAAAAAAGATAAAATTTTACTTTTCCAAAAAGAATCCAAATCATAATCATCTAAATGATAATTAAAGAAATCAATCTCTTCTAAGATTTGATGAATCAAAATACCCATCTTCATAAAATCTTTTTCAGATTCTGAAAGATCATCTTTTTGATCTTTAGAAAAATGTTTTTGTTCCATTTTTTCTTTTTCAATGGATACCTCATTTACAGAAATCGTACAATCAGAAGAAAAAGAAAAATCATTTTGACTCATATTTAAATAATCTTTAGTTGCTGAAACATTCCTCTCCTGTACAAAAGGTAATAATAAAGAATAAATACTTTTAAGAATATCTAAAAATGAATGATAAGATTCCCTCTCATCGTAAGGAACAATTCCCAAAACTTCTTGGCCCTCATCTTGTTTTGGCAAAACAAAAACCATTTTTTCTTTCGCTCTAGTCACTGCAACATAGAATAAACGAATCCGTTCCGATATTTCTTCTTTTCGAGTACGATTCTTTAATAATTTTTTTACAAACGTATCTTTATAGGACTCCTCTACTTTTGGCATAATGATACCATAATGAGAATCAAATACAATTTTCTCTTTTAATTCATTTAAATTAAAACGAGAAGATAAAGAACTAAAATAACATATAGGAAACTCTAATCCTTTCGATTTATGAATTGTCATAATCTGACAACTATTACTAGAATCAGTTAAAGCATGAAACCGTAAATCATAATCTTCTTCTAATAATTCATTTAAATAAGAAACAAAATCATAGATTGTCTTTCCTTGTTTTTCATATTGTAAACACATCTGATATAAATATTCGATTCTCACTTGACAGGATTGAACATTTCCAATCGTAATTAACTTTTCATCATAAAGAAAATGATTCATTACCAATAATAAAAATTGACTAGGATTCATTGTATCCATAAAAGGAATGATTTCAAAAGCACGTAAACATAAAGAAGAATCTAAAAACCGATTATCAACAAACATCTCATATAAATCAGAATCTTTCGTAGAAAACAAGAAGCTTCTAGAAACCGATAAAAAACAATATCGAAATTCTTCATCATATCTTTTTTCCTTCAAACAGATTAAGAATCGAAATAAATTCCGAATCATATAAATATCATCATTTTTTTTCAAAGATTCATCTTTTAATACAGATAATGGAATATGTAAATATTCAAATACTTTTTTATATAAATCAAAATCTCTACTACGATCTAATAATATAACAAAATCTTTATATTCAATCGGTCTTAATATCTTTTTATCTTTATCAAAAACCATGAATGGTTCTTTCATTTTATGAAGAATATCCTCTCCAATCATAAACGCTTCTGTCTCGGCGAAAGAAACCCTCCCAAGATGATCCCGATCATACGTTAATAATTCCATTTGATAATTCTGAGAAGTTGCTCCTTCTTTTTCGTAACTATCATTCCCAAAAATCATTCGATGGCTTTCTACGTAACGAGCCCCTCCTAAAGAATCATCCATAACAAAATCAAAAAGTAAATTAACATTTTCTAAAACTTCTCTTCGAGATCGAAAATTCTTTAATAAATCAATTTTTTCTCCACCTTGTCCATTCTGATATAAATCATATTTTTCCTTAAAAATATAAGGGTTCGCATTACGGAAACGATAGATAGATTGCTTAATATCTCCAACCATATATAAATTATCATGAGTAATATATGACAAAAACAACTCTTGAGTATCAGAAGTATCTTGATATTCATCAACTAATATTTCATAAAATTGATCCTGTAATTCACTTCGAATATCCTCTTCATTTTGAACCAATTGAATAGCCATACGACTAATATCAGTAAACGTATAAAGATCATGATTTCTTTTATAGATCATTAGTCTCTTATCTAATTCTCTTAAAATTTCTACAAAAGCTTCCATAGACTCTTTAGTAGAAAAATACTCATCAATCATTTCTTCTTCCGATGTATAATAACAGTACTCTTTCATAGAAGATGCAATATCAAAAACTTTTTGTTTTAATTTCTTAGCAGCTTCATCACTTCCCCTTGGAACAACAATACTTTTATAATCTAAGCCTTTAACAAAATCATCATAAGAAGAAGCATCTAATAATAAACGAAAATTATTTTGAACTATAAGAACAAAATCACCATCAAAATAATCCTCTAAAGAATCAATGGCTTCTCTTAATAACTTTTGTTTATCAAATAATAATTGAAGATATTCTTGTACCAAAGATTTTGTTTTAGTATCCGTCATTTCGAAAGAAAAATAATTATTTAAATACTCCGTTTTATCTTGTTTTAATTCTATTTTTTGATAGACATTTAAAAAATACTGAATCAATTCATTATCATCTTTTAAACAAAAATCATGAATTAATCTCTGAAAATTCTGTTTAGGAGATAAATATCTTTCATCTAATATTTCATTTAATAGTTTTCTCTTTTGCATTTCTATTAGTACTTCATCACATATTTGAATTTGATTCGTAATATTAAGACGAGTATGATACTTTTTCACTAACGATAAAGCAAAAGAATCAAATGTCGTAATAAATGCTTCTTCCAGTAAAGCTGTTTCCCCGCTTAAAGTGGGAGTTTCTAAAATAGTCTTTCGAATTCTCTCTTTCATTTCATGGGCAGCAGCATTCGTAAACGTTAATACTAATAACTGATTCACATGAACCCCACTTAACAAAATTCTCTTCACACGGGCCGTTAAAACAGCCGTTTTACCACTACCTGCACCAGCACTTACTAAAATATTTTTTCCTTCTTCAGAAATTGCACGTTGTTGTTCACTTGTCCAAGCCATTATTCCCCACCTCCTAAAAAAGAAAAATCATTTTGCTTATCTAAATAAAGATTATCTCGGTCCCGGTGAAAACAAATATCTGCATAAGCACAATACTTACAAGACACATTTTCTCCATCATAAATTTTTGGTTGTATTAAAAAGTCTGCTTTTAGAATAGAATCTACTTTCTCTGAAATATGATTTTTTGTATATTGAACAAAAGAATATAAAGTATCTTCATCCAGAATCTTACTATAAGCACCAAATTTATCATCTTTATATTTTAAACTACGAATATATTCACTATTCTCATAAGTAGGATCAAATCGAGATAACACTTCTAATGCATCTGTAGAATAACCATTTAATAAATATCGATTTTTCTTATCTTGCTCTAATTTAGGACTCCAAGAAGGATAAGAAAATAAAATATTTTGATAATAAATACCCGTAAAAATAGGATTATCAAATACCTTTCCATAATGCATTAAATACAAATACACTGGTAGTTGCATATGAAGTCCATACTTCATAGGTTCTAAATTTGTATCAATTGTTCCCGTCTTATAATCAATAATGGTAAAATAAGTATCCTCTACTTTCTTATAATACATAATTTTATCAATATAACCTACAAATTCAACAGCAACTTCCTTATCCAGTGGAACAACAACCCTCTTTTCATATAAAGCATCATTAAAACCAGTTAAAAGATCTTGTTCTTTTAAGACATCAATTAACGTTAATAAATCATTTTTAATTCTTAAAAATAATAATCTTTCTTTTAAAGATAGTTCTCTCTTTTCTAAGTATTTTTTACATTCCAATTCAAAATCAAAAGACTTCTGACGATAAAGAGATAATATTTTATGATACAAAGAACCAACAAAAGAAGGAAAAGTATCTTCAAAATGATTTAACTTTAAAACATATTTTAAATAATACTGAAAACCACATTCATTATAACTATTAAGAGAAGTATAAGATAAAGATAAAGGATATGGTAATTGCCTCAAATATGTATCTAGGCAGATTCCTTGAAATTGATTAGAATACGTCTGATATGGAATAGAATAGGATTGAAATAACTCTTCTAAATAGGGACTTTTTTCTCCATATAAAGAATAAACATCTAACTTTTGAGCTAATCTCAATTGATTATAAAAATGAGAATACTGGTATGAATCAACATCATCTCGAATAACTTCTAATGAATATTCTTCAATAAGTGGAGATGGATAATACTCAGAAAAAGGAGAAGACAATTTATAAGAAATGGTAACATGAGGTAATTGACTCAATAAATAAGAAACTACTTTCTTTTCACGACAATTCCATTCAATGGTTGAATACATCAATAATTCTTTTTTATCAGTATCTGTTAAATAAGAAATATCTCTTCGATACTTAGGCAAAGAATCTTGATTCATCCCTAATACAAAAATATATTCATCATCCTGACAAGACTCTGTATATATATTTTTAAAACGCACAGAGTTTTTATAAGATTCATTTTCCAAATAAGTTTCCTTTAAACAATCTCTTAATAAGATATCATAATAAGAATCATCTTTATCTATAAAAGATAATTTTTCTAAAACATTTTTTAATAAAGTTATAATTTCTGAATGATTCTCATTTACTTCAGGTAATTCTTTATCTTGCAAATAATCTGCAATGACTTTTGTCCCATAAATAGAATTATGAAAAGGAATAGAAACAGGTATTTTATAATAAGCAAATACTCTTTGAATCGTATAATAGTAGTCTTCTGATACATTACATAAAAAAATCTTTTGAAGTTCTACACCTTGTTGTAATAAATCACATATTTTCCGGCAAACAAAACTAACTTCTTCCTCCATTGTTAAAAATTCAAAAACAGGAGTCGAAAGAGAGACATCTGGAATTACAAGAGAATCACCTAAGGCTTTTTCCTCATAAAGATCTAAATCAAAATAATGACGTACTTCTATCGTTTTATTTTGAAAATAAGAAGAAAAAGAAGGTGAAAAAGATAATAAACCATTCTCAATTAATTCCTGCTTGATTTTAACTAAAAATTGTAGTTTTGGGCTTTGATATTTTTTATCTTCTAAACAATATAAAGATTGTAAGTATACTTTCGCAACATCAATATGAAAACCATATGTTTTCATTAAATAATAAAGGCTTTGTAAATCATAAGAAAAAAAAGCTTTCTGCAAGTATTCTTCTTTGGTCATAAAGCGAATAGAATGCAATGAAGACTCTTTTTCAAGATCTTTTAAAATATGAATTTTTTCTTCTCTAGGACAAACAATAATCTTCTCTTGCATAATCTTCACCATCTATATTATAGCAAAAAAAAAGAAGAAAAAGGAATCTTAATCTTTAAAATAGAAAACAGAATCCACTCTCTCTCCTAATACATTTTGAACAGTGACTTCTACTTTTACATTAGTGACATTGGAAAGATCAGCAAAATTTTTTAACGGTTTAGAAAAAGAATAAGAATAATTACGGTCAAAATCATACGTATCTGCCTGATAAACTTCTTCCCAATCCATACTAGGTGTTTTGAAAACCCAAAGAGAAAATGAATAAGTATCTAATGATATTTCTCTTCCAGTATCTGTAACACCACCAGAAAAGTTCATAACAAGATTCGTTTTTTGAATAGAACTAGAAGAAAAATAGACAGAAATACTAGGTTCAGGAACCCATTCAGCATCTTTTTCTTTTTCACTTCCACAAATAAAATAGGGAAGATAACTAACCTCTTTAGCAGAAACTACATGAATTCGAACATAAGAACGTTCCATACAAGAAGATCCAGTCTCGTCCACAACATCTTCCTGTAAAAAATGTTGTTCTTTTAATTCCGAAAAAGGAATACGAAGTGTTGTTTGAGGAATCAAACGATCTTGAGCAGAAAAGTATCGCTTGGCTGCTTTAACAACTTTTTCATCTTGCTGCAACATATAATGATTTTGATTTTTACTAAGAAGACGAGAAATTTCACCTAAAATCATAATACATATAATAAATACAATTGCAATTAAACAAATCAGTTCAATGACTGCTAGATGTCTCTTTGATTGAACTTCTTTTATCATACCAATCACCTATCTTATACTTATTATAAACAAGAAAAAGGAAAAAGAAAAGACAAAAAGAAAAGAAGCATATTGCTTCCTATTCTCTATCCAATTCTAAAAGCTGGTGAAACACCGGCTTTATAACTACCGGGTGCTGAGTTCCAATCCCCGTTACTATTTACATTTTGAAAAAAGCTATTAAGATTCAAGAAAGGTGAACGCAACCACCATGTATTTAAAGCATTATGTTGTTTGATAGCTCCTGAATAACTAGATGATGTAACATTTAGTCCTGCATAATAATCCAATTGCCTTGAATTATAATAAGCTGTATCAGAATGATCCATTCCACGACTTGTATCTCCATCATCATCTTCATATACTTCATGATCAGATAATAAATATAATTTATCTGTGGAAGTAAAATTATTACTATCATCACTACCATGTCCAGATACTACTGTTGTATTGATGATGGCATTTTTCAATACTTCTGGTAACGAATTATAGATGTCTGTATTTACATATGTTCTTATTTCAGAGGCTGGCCAACCTCCTACGTTAGTATCTATTCGAAACGAAGCAAAAATGCTAGAAAATTCTAGTACAAAGCCACATGCTGTTTGACTAAATCCTGTTGTGGAACATTCTGCAGGAGTAGATTTATTTGCAATTCTTAAAGTATGAGTTCCTAGACTATTTCCTAGTGCAACTTCTTTCGTATCTCCTACATGATATGCATTTGTATTACCTCTTTGAACCGCCGCTATAATAGTTGGCCAATCATCTGTTGAGAAAGATATTGGGTGCATGACAGAAATTCCATTTTCATCTGCTTGAACATAGTTTACTGAAAATTGAAAAGTACTGGTTGTATCATCTCCTGGCAAATCATTAGGATTGATATCATCTTTATAGGCTACTCTTACTTTATAGGTTTCTTCATCACCTGCCGCTAGCAAATCATTATTTGCAATCGCTATTCCATCACTATAAGTAACAGAATATTCCATATAATTTGGTAATGTTGTAATGACTGTTCCATTCATTTTACTTGTTACACTAGAAATCATGGCATCTATCGTACCACCATTTACTGCATCAACGGTAAACTCGAAGAAATCTCCGGGATTGGTTAAAGTAATATTATAAGTAACAGATGTTAAATTCGATCCGATAGTTGGTCCACTATTCGGAGTTACAGAACCAGTTGTTATATTTACATCTTCAAAATGAATATCGAATGTTGCTTTCTTAAAAAGAGAAGTTCCATCAATCGATAAATTACTAGATAAAACTGCATACCCTATTCCTAAACCTAATACTAAGATAAACAATAGAGAAAGCATTCTTTCTTTTTTATTTACTCTCATGTATTCACATCCTATCTTACTATTAAAAGTATAACATACGAAAGATAAAAAAAAAAAGAGAATATCTTTATTCAAAAAGAAAAGAAGCTATTCAGCTTCTTTAGCAATTTCTACTTTACCCTTATAACTACCACATTTAGGGCAAATTCTATGTGGTTTAATCATTTCACCACAGCTTGGACATTTCGTCATTCCAGGAACTTCCATAGCATTGTGACTTCTTCTCATTCTCTTTCTAGTTTTAGAAACCTTACGGAAAGGAACGGCAAATAATTGAATATCTAACTGCATCATTCTATCACTCCTCTTCAAAATCTTTTAATAAATCAGTAAATGGATTATCTTCTTTCACTCGATCTTCTTCACGAATTAATCTCCATCCATCCCCTTGAAATTTACTGAGATCTCGAACCTTAGTAAACTGTAAGGGGACCTCTAGTACAGTATTTTCCCATAAAAAGGCAAAAATATCAAGAGAATTTTCATTATTTTTCCAATTTCCATATAGAAAGTCATCATATTCTGCCTGAAATGGATACTCAACTTTTTCTAATGAAATAGAATCTAAAATCGTCATAATACCCTGAATAGAACACTGAATATAATCTTCTAACACCAAATCATCATTTTCTTTTCTAGTAATAAATCCATGTACATCTAATTCCGATAAATCTAGGATTTCATCGCTTTGAAACAAAGAAAGGTCCAAAGAATACTTTCCACTAATATCAATAGTATCCACTAAACCAATTTCTAAAGGACGAATATCCATAAATCATCACTCCACAATAGCAATAGAAGTATCTCCTTCAATTACTTGCATAATTCCATGATAATGCATATTAGCACCAATTGGTAATAAACTATCTTGTTTAACCCAAATACGAATAGAAATATTCTTTGTTTCCAATGCATCTATCACATCATCTAATAAAATACCTTTTTCTAATTCTACTAAATCATAAATTTTACTAGCTTTTTTATTTACTTTTACAGAGATACGAATATCATCTTCTGATATTAAAGAGTCATCACAACCATCTTCAGCAATTTCTTTTAAATCTCTTTTTATTTGAATTTTATAATTCACTTTCTCCGTTAAATTATTTTTAATAGAAATTAAATATGCTTTGGAAGATAATCCAACAGAATCCGTAACAGGCGTAACTTTCTTTAATAATAATTTATCTCCTGTAGATTCTCGATACGTAACATCCAAAGATTCTGAATTAAAATCTATATTACGATCATCTTGAAAATGATAATAAATGTAATACGTAGAAATAACAGCTATTAATAAAATAAAAAATGTATAAATAGCATTTTTAATAAACTCTTTTTTTTGTAATTTCCAATACATAGAAACACCCTCTTAAACAACATTTTAAACCAACTTAAGAAGAGAAAAAATCCCCAAATTCGTACTTTGACAATTATTTACATAATAATTCTAATACTTTCATAGCACAATCGAAATCTTGACAATTAATAATAAAGCGAGAAGAATGACAAAAACGCAAACCAGGAATTCCAGATACTTCCTCTAATTTTTTACCTTCTAAACCAGCCCATTCTTCAGGAAAAGGTAGTCTTAGAGTTCGGTCGTCCAACGATTTAGGTAATGCCTTAATCGCATATCCTCCACGATTCGATGGAAAAAGAACATATAATAAGTTTTCTCCTTTAGGATGACTAAGAACAACTTCTTCATAAGGTAAATATTGATCTAATGATAAATATTTTAAAGAAGAATTATTTGCTTCTAAAATATCTTTCAATTTCATATCCGCAATAACCTTACCTTGAATATAATATAATTCTTCTTCCCAAATCATTTTAGCTAAAGAAACTGCCTTTAAAAACTGTTCACTTTCATCTTCATAAGAATCAAAACTAGGATTGAATATTTTAATGACATTCGGTAATGTTTTGACTTTATAAGAACAATCAATCTTTGGAAAAACACCATTATCGTCTCCATCAATTCCCTCTATCATATCTTTATCAATACCAATAAACATTTCATCAACATTAGAAAATCCATTTTGTTTTAAAAAGTCTTTTCCAAATTCCTTCCATAATAACCCTACGGAACTATATGGAATATTATTATCTCTTTTTAAAGAATCTAATTGATGATGATCAAATTTTCCACGACCAACATCATAAACAAGTACATCTTCGGAAACTTCATCTAAAGAAATAGAATTGGTACGAAAAACACGAACGTCCTTCAAATACAAATCTAAAAAAGCCGTGGCGAAAACCTCATCCGCATGCATCGTTCCACTATGAGTAATACAATTAGCTTCTTCTTTCTGATAAACGACTCTAACCATATTAATCCCTTCTCCTAGCAATTAATACTAAACGTAGTATTTCTATCACTGCCGTTGCAACAGAAGCAACATAAGTAAGAGCAGCTGCCTTCAACATCTTCTTACACATACGATGCTCTTCTTCTTCCACAATCTTTAAATCAGTAATTTGCTTTAAAGCACGATTGGATGCATTAAATTCAACAGGGAGAGTAATCACCTGAAATAATAAAATAATAAATTCTAAACCAATACCAATCCATAAAAGATCTAATAGAGAAGTTAAAAAACTAATCATAATAACGATATAACCAATACGAGAAGCTAAATTAACAATAGGAACAATACTACTACGAATTCGTAAAAAACGGTATCCTTCTTTATCTTGAATGGCATGCCCACACTCATGAGAGGCAACACTAACCGAAGCTAAAGAAGTATTCTCAAAAATATCACGAGAAAGATTAACCGTTTTACTCTTTGGATCATAATGGTCAGATAAAGTCCCATCAACTTCTTGGACTTTCACACTTTTTAATCCATTTTTATCCAATATTTTTCGTGCAACTTCTTCTCCCGTCATACCATGTTTCGATGATATTTTTTTAGTTTTTCGATACATGGATTGAATATAGTTTTGAGAAGCAAAGGTAATAATCACTGTTATTAATAAAAAAATCATATAGTTCATAAATCCACCTCTTTTTTCTATTAAAATTATATCATGAAAAGCCAAAAAGAAAAAGAAGTAAGTTAAACCTTATACTTCTTAATAATCTCTTCCGCAATTTTGATTCCATCCATAGCAGAAGTCGTAATTCCTCCTGCATAACCAGCACCTTCTCCGCAAGGATAAAGTCCCAACAAATTAGATTCTCCCTGTTCATTTCTCTCCATGAAAACAGGAGAACTCGTTCTAGATTCTACTCCTAGTAATAAAGCATCCTCTCGATCAAAACCTTTAATCTTAGAACCAAAATAAGGGATTGCTTCCATAATAGCCTCTCGAATAGTATCTGGAAATAGCTCATCTAAATTAGCCAAGGTATAAGCCCCCATCGTAGTTGGTAAAACACTTCCTAATTGTGTACTTTTTATTTTGTTACAGTAATCTCCATATAGTTGTACAGGAATCAAACCATTTCCTAATTGATATGCCAATTCTTCTAACTTTCGTTGAAACTCTACTCCCGCTAAAACACCTTCTCCAAAATCATTTTGGGTAACGGAAACAACGATAGCACTATTGGCATTAATCCCATCACGCTTATGATTACTCATACCATTGACAACTAAACGTTTATCTTCACTAGAGGCATTAACAACATATCCTCCAGGACACATACAAAAAGAATAAACACTTCTTCCTTTTTTCGTTTGGTATACCAATTTATAACTGGCTGGAGGTAACATTTTCGCATACTTACCATATTGGCTCTCATCAATCATTTTTTGGGGATGAATTATTCGAAGTCCAACAGCAAAATTCTTAGCTTTCATAGAAAGGCCTTTACGTAATAACATTGAAAAAGTATCTCTTGCCGAATGCCCAATCGCTAAAACTAAAACCTCACAAGGGATCATTTCTTTATGATTAATTTCAATTTTCTGAACATGGCCCTCTTTTAAGACAATATCTGTAACAGTACTATCATATAAAAATTCCCCACCCCAATCGATAATCTTATTTCTCATCCGAATAATAATATCTCGTAATAAATCCGTACCAATATGAGGTTTAGATTCATATAATATTTCTTTAGGGGCTCCATTTTCAATGAATATTTCAAAAGCCTTTTTACCTCGAAACGCTTTATCTTTAACAAGGGTATTTAGTTTTCCATCAGAAAAAGTACCAGCTCCTCCTTCTCCAAACTGAACATTAGAATGAACATCTAATTGATTGGTTTCAAAAAAATGTTGAACCGCCTGAACTCTCTTTTCCATCCTCTCCCCTCGTTCAACAATAAGAGGATGATATCCTGCTTGAGCAAGCAAATATGCACAAAAAAGTCCAGCTGGACCACTCCCTACAATCACAATTCGATTAGTCAGTTGTTTGTCTCCAGGCACCGGCAATTGATATTCTTCTTTTGGGGTTAAAAATAGATTAACATCTTTCTTTTTTCGTAAAATCATCTTTTCTTGATCCGTTAAAACATCTACTTCATAAACATAATAGATTGCCTCTTTGTTTCTTGCATCAATACTTTTTTTAACAATTTCATAATGCTGAATATCTGATTTTTGAAGAGACAGTTTTTTAGCAATTCTAGCAAGTAAAACCTCTTCACAATCTTCTTCCACCAATACTTTTACTTGTCTTACTCTAATCATCTTTACCACCACATGAACTTCCAGCTAACATTCCACTAATCCAACAAGTCGTTAAGTTATATCCCCCACACTGACCATTCATATCTAAAAGCTCTCCAACAACATATAACCCTTTTACTTTCTTAGACTCCATTGTATGAACATCTAAGTCTTTTAATCGAACACCACCAATACAAATTTGAGAAGAATCAAATCCTTTTGTACCAACAATTTCTAATGAAAAACTTCTTATATTTTTACATAATCTAAGTTTTTGTTCATTCGATAATTCTAAGTAAAAATCTGTTGGAGATAAATTACTTTCTTCGATCAATACAGATGCTAATTTTTCATTTAAAAATCCTCCTAATAATTCTTCCAAAGTTTTATGAGGACACTTTTTAGCATAGTCATTCATCCAAGGAGTAATCAGAGTTTGAATAAAAGGAGCAAAATGAATATGGATTTCTTCTTTTTTACCAAGAGATAATCCTCTACTAATACGATTACTTAAATTAAAAATACAAATACCACTGACACCATAAGAAGTACACTGTATCTCTCCTTCTTCTCGTGCCATAAATTCGCCATCTTCAAATAATTCAATCGCAACATCACTACGAACTCCATCCCACTTTGGATATTTCTTTTTTGCAAATAAAGGTACCAAACCCGGTAATGGTTCTATCAAAGAAAAATGAAACTGTTTCAAAAAAGAATACCCCATACCATCACTACCGGTCTTAGGATAAGCAGAGGATCCTGTAGCCATAATAACCTTATCACATTGAATCTCTTCATCCTCACAAGTAACTAAAAAATGAGAACCATTTTTTTCAATATTAGTTACCAAAGAAGATAAATGGATTTCTACCCCTAATCGTTTTGCTTCATTTAATAAAACATTCTTGATAGTAACTGCTTGAGAGGAAAATGGATAATAATAACCATTCTTAATTTTAGGAACAACTCCTAATCGTTCAAAAAAATCTTTAACAGATTGAATATGTTCACTCCTCAAAATAGAAGAAATAAGATCAGAATCTTCACTTGTATAAAAATCCTCATGATAACATTCATTCAAATAATTACATCTACCATTCCCCGTCATTAAAATCTTTTTCAAAGGAGCAGAATTACGTTCTAATACAATAACTTGATTGTGTTTTCTTTTAGCAAAAATACTTGCAACAATCCCACTTGCTCCTCCACCAATAATAACAATTCTATCCATGAAAAAACCTCCTTTTAATAAGAAATTTTCTTTAAAAATATTTTAGCTCGTTCCTCTTCTATATAAGACTCCCCCATATGTGTTCTAGAATGAGGCCCATGATAATCACTTCCCCCAGTAACCATTAAACCAGTGGAATCACAAAACTCCATCACGGGAGAAATATCGAAAGAACAATGACGATAAGGATAGATTCCTTCCATACCATCAATTCCTAAATCTTTCATTTCACGAAAATCAAACTTTCGAATAAAAAGAGGATGAGCAAGTATAGCTAAACAATGACTATCATGCAAAACATCAATAACCACATCCGTAGGAAAATAAAATCTAGGAACATAGGCCGGACTATCACTGCCAACATATCGTTGAAAGATCTCTTCTGCACTAAGACCCAATTTAGGATACTTTTTAAAAATTGTTTGAGCAATATGGCGACGTGTAACTTCTCTCTCGGCTTCCTCTATTACTTCTTCTTCCGTAAGAATAATATCCATGTATTCCAACTTAGAAATAATCATACGAAGCCTTCTCATTTCCTCTTCATATCGTTGTTTCAAAAGAGAATCTAATAGAGAATAATCCCCTCCATCATTTAAATAATACCCAAGAATATGAACACTGTCTTCCTTAAATTGAGTGGAGATTTCAACTCCTTTAATCGTCATAATAGGATATTCTGTTTCATCCAGTTCTTCCCAACCAACAATGGTATTATGATCTGTAATTGCAACACCATCCAACCCACATTCTCCAGCTTTTAAAACATTTCCACCAACCGACAACGAACCATCACTATAATATGTATGGGTATGCAAATCCAGTTTCATCTCATCACCTAATAATATCATATCATAAAACAAAAATAATATTGAGAAAAAGATAAAAATAGTCTATACTGAAACTGGTGAGTAAAATGGGTAAAAAAACAAAAAAGAAATATAAAATCAAACATAAAACATTCGGAATTATCTCCCTAATTGTTTTATTATTAATAGGAGTAACTAGCTATTCTTTATATCATTATATTTCAGAAGAGAAAACACTAAAGGATTTTCATAAAAACTTTAGTCCTTATATTACAACAACAAAAAAAGTTGATCTATACAATGAAAAAAAAGAAAAAATTGGGACCATATCAAAAAATTTACCATTAGAATTAGAAGAAAACAGTAATACTCATCAGAGCAAATTTCTAAAAATTAAAAATACAAATTATTATATTACCTATAAAAACATTAAAAAGAGAAAAAAAGAAAAAGCAACACCAAAAGAAGAATCATATTATTTAAACCTACAAAAAAAGATCAAAACTTCTTCTAATACAATATTATTAAAAGATCATAAAGAAAAAATTACACTGAATAAAAAAATAACATTACCAGTAAAAACGATAGATGATCAATATTATTATATCGATTTTTTAAATGATACTTATCAAATAAAAAAATCGAAAAAAATAAAAGAAATAGCAAATGAACAAGAAGATAACAGTTTCATAAGTGTTATCTATTATGAACAAATAAAAGAAGAATGTGATAATCCCAATTGTTTAACTCCAAACAGTATCAATGCTCACATCAAACAATGGAAAGAAAATGATTATTATTTCATAACAAAAAAAGATTATGAGTATTACTTAAAAGGATATATTAATTTAAAAGAAAAAGCAGTTTTACTAATTACATCAGAAGAAAATGAATGTTTAAAGACAATAAAAGAAAAAAATAAAGTCGAAATCTATCCAATTCAAAATGATAATACCTTTCATTTTGAAGCAACGAATCAAAAATCGACAAGAAAAGATCCAAAAGAAAAACAAAATTGTTATCAAGCAAAAAAATATACAAGAATTGATGATTACTTAAAAATGGCTCAAGGAGAAGCGATTGAAGATGACCAAGGAGAAAATAATGCAACGGATATTCCGGTTGTTAATTATCACTTTTTCTATGATGCAGAAATTGGAGATTCCTGTGGAGAGTCCATCTGTTTAGAGGCTAAAAAATTAGAAGAACATTTAAAATGGCTTCAAGAGAACAATTATAAAACACTAACAATATATGAGTTTGCAGATTGGAAAGATGGTATTATTGAATTACCAAAGCATTCTGTTTTACTGACAATTGATGATGGAGCAAAAGGAACTGGAGCACACAATGGTAATGTATTAATTCCATTATTAGAAAAGTACCAACAACACGCAACCTTATTCTTAATCACCGGTTGGTGGGATTTAGCAAACTATCAATCAAAATACTTAGATGTTCAATCTCATACAGATAACCTACACTTTGAAGCACAATGTGCCGATGGACGTGGTAAAGTAGCTTGTTCAGATTATGAAACAGTAAAAAAAGATTTAACCCAATCACTCGCTATCTTAGGTGGTGATAATACATCATTTTGTTTCCCATTCTACTCTTACGATAACGAGTCACTTCAAGCATTAAAAGACCTAAATTTCCGAATTGCTTTTATTGGAGGAAGTAGAAATGCTAAAAGAACATCGGATAACTACCTAATAACAAGATATCCAATTCTAAGTGATATTACACTCCAACAATTTATCAATATCGTAAAATAAAAATAGAAGTCATACAATGACTTCTATTTATTTTCTTCGATTACTTCCAAAAAACATTCCCCAAAAGCTAAAATACTATTTAAAAATTCTAATAAGAAGAATGAATAATATAGTTAGCAATCTGTTGATTCCTATAAATCCTCATTTATCTCATTTGTTTTAAAAAGGCAACATAGCATTTATATGCTTCAAAAATATCTGCTTTCGCAGTAACTTCCCATGGAGCATGCATACTAAGAACTCCTACTCCACAATCCACAACATTGACATTACGATTTGCCAATACATATGCAATGGTTCCACCACCACCAGCATCCACTTTTCCTAATTCAGAAATTTGAAAAGCAATTTTTTCAGAATCCATAACATTTCGAATCTTTGCTAAAAATTCTGCTGAAGCATCATTACTTCCACTCTTTCCTCTTGAACCTGTATATTTGCAGAAAACAACACCCTGGTTAAAGAAAGATGCATTTCTCTCATCCATAACATCACTATATAAAGGATCATAAGCAGCATTTACATCACTCGATAACATATAAGAATGACTAAGGCAACGTGAAACAGCGGTAGGTTCCATATAGCCTAATAAAGCACAAATCTCATGAATAGCATTCTCATAAAAACTAGATTCCATTCCAGTAGCACCGACACTACCAATTTCTTCTTTATCTACTAAAATACAACTTGTCGTTCTAGCACACCTATCTACATCTAAAAAAGCTCTCAAAGAAGTATAAGCACAAACTTTATCATCTTGGCCATATCCCATAATCATAGAACGATCCAAGCCAAAATCTCTTGCCCTACCAGCAGGTACCACTTCTATTTCAGCTGATAGAAAATCATCTTCATCCATTTGATATTTTTCTTTTAAAATAGATAAAATATGTTTTTTTACGGCATCCTCTTCCTCATTCATAGGTTGACTTCCAATTAATAAATCCAGTCCTTCTCCTTCAATGACTTTTTCAGCTTCCTTTTTTAATTGTTCTTTTCCTAAATGAGGCAATAAATCTGTTATTCCAAATACCGGATCTTTTTCATCTTCTCCAATACAGATTGGTAAAACTTCACCATTTTTAAAAGCCACAACACCATGTAATGCAAGAGGTAAAGTAACCCATTGATATTTTTTAATACCACCATAATAATGAGTATCTAAATAAGCAAATCCCTTTTCTTCATATAAAGGTGTAGCTTTTAAATCTAAACGTGGGGAGTCGATATGAGCACCTAAAATATTCATACCCTTTGTAATATCTTCATCACCAATAACAAACAAAGCTAAAGCCTTTCCACGATTATTAACATAAATCTTATCACCTGCTTGTAAAGATTGATTATTTTCTATATAATCATCCAACGAACGGAAACCTTTCTTCTCAAGCAAAGAAATAGAATGATATACAGTCTCTCTTTCTGTTTTACTAATACTCAAAAATTCACGATAATCATCACAAATTCGATTTAAGAAAGAAATATCCTCTTCCTTATATTGATTCCATACATTTTTTTTCATTTATATCCTCCTTACTAATTACTAGTATAACACAAATAAAAAAGAGTTTGTTATACCCAAACTCCAAAAATAATTCCAGCCATTGATAAAATCAAACCAATAACCCAAAATAATTTAACAATATCCGTCTCTGCCCAACCTAGTTTTTCAAAATGATGATGCAAAGGTGTCATTAAAAATAACTTTCGATGGAAGACTTGTACCCAGAAGGTTTGAACAATAACAGATAATGTTTCCACCACAAACACAGAAGCAACCACCAATAATGTTAATTCTCTATGTGTTAATATCGCAATAGCACCCATAACAGCCCCTAAAGCAAGAGATCCAGTATCTCCCATAAAAACTTTAGCTGGATGAGTATTATAAATTAAAAATCCCACTAAACTACCAACTAATATAAGACTAAATATACCAATATCTTCAAAACCAACAGATAATGAAATTAAAGCAAACGCAATAAAGGCAATCGCAGATAAACCTCCAGCTAAGCCGTCTAAACCATCTGTTAAATTCACTGCATTACTAGCACCAACTAATACAAATAAAATTGCCAAACCATAAAGCCATCCAAGTTCTAAATCAATATGTAAAGTTCCAACAACCCAAGCAGTTTGTCCACCACTTCTCATATAAATATAGAAAAATCCAATAGCAATAACAACTTGCATAAACAGTTTTTGATAAGTAGTTAATCCTTCATTATTTCCTTTTCGAATCGATAAAAAATCATCCAAGAAACCAATACAAGCATATCCAATAAATACCAGTAATACAATTCCTAAATTCGAGGAATAACTAATCTTGTCAAAAAAAATCAATAATAATGTAGTAACGATAGTCGGAATAATAAAAATTAAACCTCCCATTGTAGGAGTACCTTCCTTCTTACGATGTGCATCTCCTACAAAAATAGATATTTTTTGACCAACACGGAATCTTCTCAAGATTGGTAACATAAATAAACCTAATACCGTTGAAGATAAGAAACCTATCATAATAGCAAAAATGGCCTTTGTTAATAGTAGCATGAAACCACTCCATTTCACAAAACATTATATCACAATTCAAAATACAATAGAAATAATTCAAATTATTTTACAAATAGATTTACAGTAAAAAAAATCACAAATGTGATTTTTTACTGAAACAATTCTTTTTCCAAAACAGAATCTTGTAATAACTGATACCACCAATACCAATAATCATTCTTTTGCCTACTATCCTCTAAATCTAAAGAATATAACTGACTAAAATACAGTTTTTCTAATAAGACTTTGATAATATAAAACAAATAATATTGATGAATAGTATCTAAAGAATATCCTCTATTTTTATAAAAAGAAATTATTTTTTTACCATAAGCTAAATCAAAAGATCCGTTTTCAAAACAATTTTTAATCAAAAAACTAGCTAATTCATATTCAATAGGACCAAATATTACCTCATCAAAATCAATAAAAGTAACTTGTGGACACCATAAAATATTACTATAAACCAAGTCGCCATGTAATAACCGATTATTTGACGAATAATCAATAGTTAGAGACTGATATTGTTGAATAACTTTTTGAGTAATTTTATCTTTACTATCTTTTAAAGATTGATAATAAGTATTAACTTTATCAAATATTGTTGTTTGAATAGGAATTTTTAAAGAATGAATTTTTTCACATTCTGTAAAAATAGAATGGATTTGATTCTTCGTAAAATATCGTATCATTTTTCCTGGAACATAAGAAAATATTCCAACATGAAACGTATCAAATGTATAAAAATCCAAACATTTATTGCAAGAAATATCTTGTTCTAATACCTTTTGAATAAAAGCATAATCATATGTTTTTAGTCGATGATAAAACTTGACAATTACCTTTTTTCCCTGATACTCACAACGAATAACAGGATTGGCAACCCCATGTTTCATCATTCGAATATTAGAAAAATCTAATTCTTGACAGATTCTTTGAATTTCTTTTTTTTCATGAAAATGTTTGATAGCCTCTTGATAAATTTCTATATTTTTTTTAGCAATTACATCAGGAGAATATTTTTTTAGGATTTCTTTTCTGCCTTTCTTTCCCATCTCTTTCGCAATTTCAGGATGTAAAAACAAATAAACAACTTTTTCTGCTAAAGCTTCATAATCATCAGGATCATATAACAATCCAGACTCATGATCAACAATCATCTCCCGAATTCCCGTATTAGAACTAGCAACAAGAGGAAGCTCTGTTAATAATTCTTCCATTGCTACATATGGTAGATTGTCAAATAAAGAAGGCATAATACCAATTCGTGCTTGATTAAAATAAGGATTTAATTCTTCATTAGGAATCACTCCCGTAAATTCAATATAAGAATGATATTTCTTTGGTATTTGGCTTAAAAAAACGTCCTTAGCAACAACATTTTGTTGTTCTACACAAAGATAATCACCAACCACTTGAAAACGAATAGGATAATCTTTCAATCGTTCAATAATAAGTGGAATTGCTTTTGCTAAAACAAATACTCCTTTACGCTCAATAACCTTTCCACAATACAATATAGTATTCGATTCATGATAAGGTGCTGTTGGATAAAAATCATCTACATTGGCAGGATTTCCCACTACAATAATATCATCAAAATTCTTCATTTTATGATATGCAGGCATTAAATCTTTTAGTATTTGAGAACAGCAAATGACTTTATCCGATAAATCTAAAATAGAATTTTCATTACGATAAATAACTCTTTCTACCTCTTCTGGAAACATCGCTGTTTCATTATTAAATTTTTTAATTAAAGTATAAGACGTATGCAATTTCGTTACCAATGGAATCGTTGGATTTTTAGCAAACGTAATCATTTCAGCAGATAATTCAGGAGATTCTATTACATCAATCTTATCAAACAAATCAATTTCTTTAATAAGATTTGATATTCTTTTTCGATAAGAATAATAATCTCCAAGATTCTGATATGGAAAATGTTTAGGAACACGAATTACATGAATTCCATCTTCATAATAATCTGCTCCCTCTCCCCAAGAACCACAAATAACAGTGACTTTACAATGATTAGCAACTAGAGCATCAGCAATTCTTTTTTGATAAGTTGAAATTCCACCAATAATAGTATCTTTTGGATATTCAAAATTTACAAGGCAAACATGCATTTTAGAA
>CACZOQ010000119.1 GCA_902782835.1 uncultured Erysipelotrichaceae bacterium
CGTGCCAACTTTTGTCTCGATGCACTTTAGATACTCGATTTGATGTTCACTTATCTACAAGCAACATCCGTGCCAACTTTCGTTTTATAACACTTCAGATACTCGTTATGATGTTCGCTTCATTAAAACAAATAAATATGATAATCTTCATCAAAAAAAGAAAACGTGCCAATAAGGCACGTTAATCACTAATAATATAATTATAAATATATTCTATTTCCTCTTCAGGGATTTCGACGTTATAGAATCTTTGAACTTCCTGCATCGATATTAGAACTTGATCAATAAAATCTTGATGCTTTTCTTTAAAATGTTCATCTGTAAAATTTGTTATGGCTTGTCTTGTAACCAATCGTTCAACTAAGCAGCATACATGAACATATAAACCAAAGCTTGTTCTATTTTTAAATCTTTTATGTAAATTGCTTTGTAATTGATCTAACGCTCTTGCAACATGCTCTAACAATTTATCTGGATTTAATATTGTAATATTATTCATAACATTAGATAAGGTAAAATTATGTAGTATGTTCTTTTCAAATAATGCTATTTGTTCCTTAGACATATATTTACCGAAATAAACTTCTACTGCATTTTGTCCTTCGTTAATAATTAAATCTTGTATACCGATATATTTCATAGATTCAATGTTAGGATCTAAGGTACCTATACAGCAGACAATTTCATATTCATTAGCTAATTGATTATAGACATCTTTTTTTACAAGGTCAGGATAATCATATGTAATAATCTTCAATTTCACGTTTTCAGGTAAGGATTGTAAAAGAATATCCTTAATCTTTGTCGCTGTTCCAAGACCACTGGCACATGAGCAAAGAATAACCTTCTCTTTCTTTTTCTTTAACTGAACATGCGTTCTATATAAATTTTCTCGTAATACAGAATTTATTACTTCTTTCACCGGTTTCTTCAGTTTAATTCCCTGTCCAATTTCCAATGCACACTTTGTATTAACATTGTTAATTAAGGCAATATTCACATTATTTATATCAAGTCCTTGATATATCTCTTCAAGCGATCCCATATCAACTAGTAGATACAAGTTCGAAATATTGCCCACATGAGCTAAATAATCATTAATCTTTCTTGTAATTGTCTTTACATCTACATCCAGTGGCATATCTATAGCATCAAAAATATATGTATCTAACATACGATTTGCAGCTTCTGCGATAGAACTAGCTGTAGAATAACCATGAGCAATAATCATAGCGACTGTCATTTCATCACCTGAATGAGCAAAGTACTTAATAAGACAAATACAAATGATAAATCCAACAAAATCATCAATATCTTGATTCATGTTATTCTTTAAATGCTGGTAAATTTCTTGTCCTATTTCAAATTCATGATGAAAATCTGAGCTTAAATATTTTTTGAAATTATTAACCTCATCATAGTTTTCATTAATCCAATTATTAGTAATATATGTATTTTTAGAAAACTCTGAAATATATTTTGCAATTGCAATCAATTCATTATGAGACATTTTAAATCCATAATGTTCAGTCATATTGTTAATTATTTTTTCAAGATAGTTAATTATATATGCTAAATTATCCACTTTGTGATTATTGAATATTAACTTTTCAAAATAATCTTCTATCGTGCTTTGAGCTCTTAACGCAAACTTCTGATTTCTGTCAAGTGAAACTAATTCCTTATAAAATTCAAGAATTATTCCTTGTTCAGAAACTGGCAATAATTTATCTAACGATACTAATTTATGTTTCTTCATTACAATATTAGATAAATCAAAATTGTTCTTGATAGCCTGCGGAAGATCATAAGCATGAATTTCCAATGTATCGGAATTGCTATTGTACAACGCACTAACACAACTTGCTTGAATAGCATTCGTTAGTTCACCAATATTTCCAACAAATGTATGATTTAGTAAAAGCTCATAAACATTGGATGAAATTAAAATTTTTTTCCCAATACGTTTTTCTTCCTTTTTTAATAGACTATACATTAGTTGTAGCTTTTCATTTTGACCTCTTTGTGCTAGCGACGGTACGGTTAAAATTACAGGTATACGTCTTAGGAATGTCTTTAATAAAGCTTTTTCAGGTAATTCTGTAGTTGCAAAAATAATTCTACATCTTGATTTATACCATTTACTATTGTCCCCCACTAAATGATAAATCCCTTGGTCCATATATAAAAATAACTTTTCCTGACATTCAGCACTTAAACAATGTACTTCATCAAGGAATAAAACACCGCCATCAGCATAATGTAAAAGTCCCATATTATCATTATCTGCACCAGTAAATGCGCCTTTTTTATATCCAAACAGATTGGCAGTTAAAAGTTCAGGGTTGTTTGCATATTCAGAACAGTTTACCTGTACAAAACTCTTATCTGACTCTATTAAATTCGTATCAACACAATATTCATATGTCAACTTAGCCATAAATGATTTACCTGTTCCAGTTGGACCATAGAATAACATAGGTAAACCAATAGGTGGATATGAAACTGTTGCTTTAATTTTCTCAACAATCTGATACATACTTTCATTATGTCCGATAAGTTTCTCAAAATTCATCAGTTGTTCCTGATTAGTTAATTCGTTTTCCAAAGCATCTATAGACTTATATTCATCAGTAGTCAATTTCTTTTTATACTTTCTTTCAAGAGCTTCTCTATCAAGATAAGTAATAGGATTAGTTTTTACTTTGATTAGTTTCTTTTCATCAAAAAGTTCATTTAAAATTCTTGTTAATTGATTTCTACTGATTTTTAATTCTTTAGAAATATGTGCAGCTTGACATTGATCAAATAATTTTTGTTCCATGTAGCTGTCAATTAATATCATTATTTTTTCATTCAATAAAAATCACCTCTTATCCAGGATAAAACAATTACTTTGTACATTCAAGTGGTGTAATTTCATTAAAATTCTATTATAATATATTTAAAAAATTGGCGCGATTTTTGCTATATATAATTGGAGGTGATGATTTTGAAACAAACGTTACATTATAATCAGACACTAAAGCAAACATTAAAATTAAATCAGAAAATTTTAAAATCATTGGATTTCTTAAAAGAAAACACTGATGATATTAATAAATTAGTGCAAAAAGTTCTTGAAACTAATCCTTTTATCGAATCAAAATCAACAGTTAATTATGACTCTCAACAGTTTATAGAAAGTTTTTCAAGTACACATACACTTAAGGAGGATCTTTACTATCAGCTGAGTGCGTTGTCGTATACATATGATCAATCAATTATGGAATACTTAATAGAATCGTTAGATGATGCCGGTTTCCTAAGTTACCCTATTAATCAATATTTAAATGACTTAAATATTAACGAAGACACTTTATCAAAGCATTTAAATATATTACAAAGTCTAGAACCATGCGGAGTTGGTGCTGAAGATGCTATTGACTCTATTTTGATTCAGCTAAAAAGAAATAATAAAATGAAAAGTTATACTATCTTTAATAAATTTAAGGATACTATACTAACTCAAAATTATTCACTTAGAAAAGAGGAAACAGGTTTAAAAAAAGAAGAAATTGATCATTTATATTATGAAATTCGAAGTTGTAACCCATTCCCATGTAACAATTACAACACCTCAAATGATCGTTACATCTCACCAGATATAGCTATTTCAGTTGAGGATTCTAATATTCTTATCACACCAGTAAATCAGCCAGATATTATGATCAATGATAAGTTATTTGAAGAAGTAAAAAATAATAAAAAAATGAAAGAGTATTTTAATGAAGCCAATTTTTTAATTGAGAATTTAACCAAAAGAAATCAAACTGTCTTATTAGTTGCAAACGAATTAGTTAAAATTCAAGAAGGATATTTCTTGTATGATGATGAGCTAATGCCTTGTACACTTTCTCAATTATCAAATAAAATTGGATTCCATGAATCAACAATTTCACGAACATTAAATAATAAATACTACACATTCCACGGTGAAACATATCCATTAAAAAACTTACTTGTTTCTCAAACAACTTCTGGTGATAGTAGTGACTCAATAAAAAAAGCAA
>CACZOQ010000120.1 GCA_902782835.1 uncultured Erysipelotrichaceae bacterium
CAGCATCCACCCCAAACTGGGCGTAAGAAGCAAACACCAAAGGTTTCACAGATATGCCCTTTAACGAATTTTTAAGCTCGTCTTCCAGATAAAGTAATTGACTAGAATAATGTGCCATCAATTACTCTTTTATTATATCAAATTTTATTGTTTTTGTCAAATTATACAGAGTCTCTTTCTTTTCTAAAAAACTTCTTTTTTCTTTTGTTTTTCAAAAGTATTAGACAAGTCTGATTTGTATAATACTTTTATATTAGATGGATATTTTGCTTGTAGTTTTTGTGAGAAGTAAGTCTTAGTATAATATCCTTCTGACATTAGTCGAAATAAATAATAAATATCCGGATTTTCGGTACTAAGTAGTTCTATCATACTCCGATTATATAAATACATTTCATATTCTATTGAATCCACTTCAACTTTTTCATGATAATATGGATCAATCGAGGTAGTAATAGCTTTAATCTCCTCTTCTGAAATTGGTATTCCCGATTCATATTTTTTAAAAAGTTGATCTATATTATCTAATAAACGAGAGGAAGAGTTGCTCCCTAGTTTATTCGATATAGCTTCTTCTAGTAGTTCCTTATTTCCAGTTGAATATGATTTTAATACGATATCAGGTCCTACTATATCACACAAAATTTTTACCATAGTAATTTCAAAGGGATAACTGTTTTCTTCTAGAAATGGATTTTCTTCAAAATATTCATTTGCTAATAATTCAGTCATTCCTTCTATAAAGAATTCAGGTAGATTTCCTTCTTTTTGATTCATAAAGATGCAATGAATGATTTCGTGTATCAATGTATCTAAGTTATTATCTTTACTAAATATTTTAATAACGTTTTCTGATGGAATATAAATACCTACAATTTTTTCTGGATACTCTTTTCCTCTCGTTGTATAAATGATATCTAGTTCATTCATGGCTTGATAGGTTGTAATACAATCCAAATATGGATTTTCTTCCAATAAATCTTTAAATTGATATAAGAATTCTTTTTCTTCTTCTGTTAAGTTTAAGTTTTCATCTACTGCATGAAGAAGCAATGTACTTTGTTCTGTATTATCTATACTTATTTGACTATCAAAATAGGAATCATTTATTTCTCTCTTTCCTATTTGGGGTATGCTTAAATATATGGATAATAAAATGAAAGCTATACGATGTAGATGTTTTTCTTTTTTTGTATTTTTCATAGAATCTCCTCAAATCGGGGAATATTATAACATATTTTGCACGAAAAAAAAAGCTGTTTTAAGCAGCTTTTAATTTACTGATATACCAATTAATTTTGGCTGGCCATTCGCCACTTTCTGCATATCTACGTCCAATTGATTCTACAGTTGTTAAACCGTGAGCATAATAATTTCTATATAAATTATCCATAATTCCGATTAGACCGTTTTCTACAGAATCATATTTTTTATAAGCTCCACATCCAGATCCTTTTTGACCACCAAAATTGTAGCAGCTTCTAGCAATATTACTAGTTCCATTTCCTGTTTCATGAATCATGATGGCAGCAACGATAAATGGATCTACCCCTATTTCAATACTATGGGAAGCTATAATATCACCATGCCCTGCTAATATTCCTCCTAAACTACGGTTTAGTTTTTCACTTAACTCTTCCATTGTCATGCCTTCATATACTTCTACTCTAGGTGGAATAATAACAGATGCCGGTGCTGTTTCCATCTTTATTTCTGTTAACAATGGATTTTCTTTTGTTTCTGTTGTTTCATCTTCATCTTGTACTAACATATTCACACTAGCAGCCATATTCTTAATATTTATTTCTTGAAAATCTATTTTTTGTAATAATTCTTCTGAACCATCTTGCTGAAAGACCATTCCAGCGGATATCATTAGAATTCCAACTGCAATTATTATATAACTAAGTTGTTTCTGTCTTTTCAAACTCATCACCTCATATATGTAATGGTATACTTATTTTACTCTATTTTATGATATTTGTCAATTTTCCGTTGTTTCATACACACCTTTTGATATAATAGAAATGGTGATGGTATGGATCAAATAGATACACTTATTCAGTGGATAAAAGAGTCTAATTATATTGTATTTTTTGGAGGTGCTGGCGTTTCTACTGAATCCGGATTAAAAGACTTTAGAAGTCAAGATGGACTCTATCATGTAGTATATGATTACCCTCCAGAAGAAATTCTTTCTCATTCCTTTTTTATGCATCATACAGAGGAGTTTTATCGTTTCTATCAAGACAAATTGAATACATCTCATTTTAAACCTAATATTACTCATATCGTATTGAGTGAAATGGAGAAAAAAGGAAAACTACATTCTATTATTACTCAAAATATTGATGGTTTTCATCAAGATGCTGGCAGTCAAAAAGTATTGGAGTTACATGGTTCTATCAAAAGAAACTATTGTATGGACTGTCATAAGTTTTATGATGAAACAATCGTATTTGAAACCAAAGGAGTCCCAAAATGTTCTTGTGGTGGTGTTATAAAGCCTGATGTTGTATTATATGAAGAGCCTTTAAATGAAAAAATTGTTGTAGAAGCGATTCAAGAAATTGAAAAAGCTGATTTATTAATGATTGGTGGAACCAGTCTTAATGTATATCCTGCTGCTTCTTATATCCACCATTTTCATGGAAAGCATTTGGTATTAATTAATCGAGATGAAACTCCTTATGATTCTAAATGTGACTTAGTTATTCATGACTCTTTAGGAAAAGTATTTACTGAAATACAAAAGAAGATATAAATCTTCTTTTTTCGTACTATTTTAGTTTAAATGTTTTAGGTGATACTTTCTTCACCAAATATAAAGCAATTATTGTATAGAGTATAACAAATATGATTACGATTATTGTTAGCGTTAGAGAGTGAATTACTATATTTGTTAACCAATAACTAATCATATAAGTAATCAGGGTAGCAAAAGAATAACTGGCTCTTTTTACTTCTAGGTTTTTATTAAATGGTTGTAATAAATAATATAAAACAAGATAATGAATAGAAAAGAAGATACTCAAAAGAATTATATATAAAAATGTTGTTATATAAATCATCCATGAATATTCTGAAGATAAAACTAACAGGACTACATTTCCTATTCCTATTACAAAAGCTGGTAGTAGATTTACCTTTGCTATGGTTATTAATCTTTTTTTAAAAAGAGAAACGATTGTTTTAGGTTCTCGATAGAAATTATATTGTAACATTGCATGATCACAATTAAAAAACATTGCTTGCGTAATGATTGCTCCTCTATTAATAAAGAACATTATAATTACAAACCACGATAATTGATTTTGTAAAAAATATCTTATTTTTTGATTATAATTTATATCTTTTATGATTAGGACACTTAAAATACCATATACTATAAAACTAATAAATGCATATTTTCTGGCACTTCTTACTAGTATTTCTTTGTGTCTTTCAAAGAAAATGGTGTTAAACATGTCATATCCATGTTTATTCTTTATTTTTTTATTATTGATAATCTTATCCTTTTCTCTTACATCTACCATTGCTTGTCTTAAGTAATCTTTTTCATTCTTGGAATCCATAGCATTCGTAACCATATTTAACTTTTTATAGATTAATCGATAATCTTTTATTTTTAATAGATAAACTAAAGATATCATTCCCATTATCGTAGACAAGAGTGTGATTATATACATCGCTTTCAATGGTATAAATAGTTTTAAAAATGGTAAAAAACAAGAGCCAATACATATTACTAATACAGTAAAATACAAAGAATTATTGGTATACCATATATAATGGTATTTTCGATAAAACATAATGTTCATCATTTCCCCTATTAATCTGGCGCATAAAGTAAAAATAATAAGCATGATACAATGAAGATATGTTGGACATGCTAGAAAATAATAAACAAAAATGGTAATGCAAGCTGTATTTAAAATCGTATTTGTTATTATATTATAGAAAATATTTGCTCTAAAATATTCTGTTGCGTCCATATTAAATAACAAAAGAGAAAAATATTTTTTCTTATTTGTATTTAACAATTTATTATTAATAAACATCCCTAATATTGTTAAAACAAAATAGATATGTAGAAAAGAAGAAACCATAGTGGAAAAAAACATTTTATAAGTTATAAAAAAAATAAGGAAATAATACATAAATTTTAGAAAGATTGCTCGAGCTAATATAAATAATCTAACAAACACTCCTATAAATCCCTTAATTATTTTACTCTTATAGATATCATTCGTAATTAAATCTTTTAGAATAGGTAGTTTACTTAGAATATAAATAAAAGAATTAATCGTATAAGTATTTTCAATATCTAATGTTTTGAATAATAACCTAAACATTTTTATCTTCCTTTAATGATTCTATTATTTTTTCTTTATAACTTTTTTTCGTTAAGTTTTCTTTCTGAATTAATTCTAGTTTTTTATTCCTTAAAACTACAATTTCATCACAAATATCCATAGCTAATTCTAAAATATGAGTAGAAAATATAATAATATGATCTTTTTTTAGTGAACATAGTAATTTTTTCATTTCTTCTTGTACTACTATGTCTAGAGATGTTAATGGCTCATCTAAGAGAATCACTTTTGGATTGGCTATTACATTTACTAGAATTTGTATTTTATTCTTCATTCCATGAGAATAATCCTTTAATAAATGATCTTGGTCTTCTTTCGATAATTTTACTAAATCAAAATATTCATCAATAGTCCTCATATTTGAAATCTTATGCTGAATGATATCTAAGTAGAATTGTAAGAATTCTTTTCCTGTTAAAAATTCTGGAACGACAGGAGTAGATATTACATAACCAATATCAGTTGGTCTTAATAATTCTCCATCCAAATAGAACTCTCCTTGATCGATTTCTACATCTTCATTTAAACAGTTAAAGAACGTTGTTTTACCAGAACCGTTTCTTCCTAATAAACCATATATTTTACCTTCTTCGAATGTAAAATTTACTTTTTTTAGTACTTCTTTTTCCTCATAATTTTTAGTTAAATTTTTTACTTCTAATTTCATAAGATTCCTTCTTTTCTATGCTTTATTCTAAAGAATACTTCATACTTGCTTTTCCATTTTTGCAATGTATTTCAGCAATACATCCATTTATAATAGGAATACATGGAGATTTGTGAGAAATGTCAGCATTATATATAACTGGTATTGATAAGTCTTTTAATACACTGTCTTCTAAACAAGTTTTTACCGTGTAGTCATAAAAGGTTTTTTCTACTCCAAATCTTCCAAAAATTATTCCTTTAGCAAACTGAAAATAGCCTAGTTCTTTCATTTTCCATAAGACTCTAATCGTTTCTTCCATACTAAGTTCACAATTATCAAAATACCAAATAATTCCATCTTTTTGATATTTTTGATTGAACTGATCTATACCATCATATTTGGTTCCTGCTAATTCGGCTATAATATCAAAACATCCACCTATGATTCTTCCTTTGAGTTTTACCTCTTTCTGATCTAAAGTTTCCCAGTATACTTTTTCTGTTAGATGATACCCTTCTATTCCTGTTACCTTTTCTTGGTATTCATTTTCATATAAATCATAACTATTGAATTCTATTTGTTTTCCTTTTAATAGTTCAAGAAAGTCTTTTTGGCTTTGATGAATAGGATTCATTCCTAAAGATGAAAAATTATTTCCATAGATCGTTGCAATATCATATTTTGTTGTAATTGGATAAAGTAAGCCTGTTGGATCTGAAAAGCCGGCTATCCATTTTGGTTTTTTCTGAATCTGCTGAAAATCAATAAATGGTAGTATTTCTATTAAAAAGTCTCCTCCTGAAGCACAGATAATTCCCTGAATATCTTTATTTTGAAACATATTATTGATTTCTTCAGCTCTTTCTTTTGCTGAAGCACTTCTTCCTTTTTCACATTGAAATAAATGGTCGGATAATATTAATCGATATCCTTGCCTTTGCCATTCTTGAATGGCATGATTATATTTATTTTTCTTCTTTTCATCAAGTGAATCGGCAGCAGATGATGGTGCTGGGATTCCTAATGTATCGTTTTCTTTTAAAAAATTAGGATACTTCATTTTTCTTTTCCTTTCTTATTATTTTAGAAGTTACGACATAGATTATTACTATTAGTAATCCAATTACCACCATAATAATTCCTGTATGAGTAAGTGGCGTACTGTGAAATGTCTTTAATTTAGAAGTATTGGATACAATCCAGTTCACTATTAGACTCATTGTTATTACTAATACACCACTCGTTAATAATGATTTCCCAAATGTTTTGATCCATTTATACCACGACTTTTGGATGATAGCAATGAGTACTAGATCTATTATTATTAGAACAAATAGAATCATTTTGAATGTATTTGATATTAAGAAACTATAACCTTTCAATACTTTCTTTTCTGTTGTAGACATATTTTTTTTCGTATTTATTAAATTTTGTTTAAACACTTTACTCATTTCTTTTGATTCAAATTGTTCTCCTGTTTTTTCAATCATTTCTTCTGTTACTTCTTGTCCTAGTACTTCTGATAATGTTTCTTTATTTTCTTTTAAATACTCTAACATATCTTTTTCTAATTCAATTTCATTTAATTTAGAATCATCATTTAAACTCTCAATCGTGATATCTAAATACTTATCTACCAATGCTTGGATTTCTGGTGATTTCAATATTTCTTTTATTTTTTCGTCATCTGTTATTTGATTTATTTGTTCATCAGAAATGGTATTATTCGAATCACTAACGGGTCTTTGAAATACTTCTTCTTTAATAACTTCTTTTATTACACCATTGATTAAAACTGATTTTAAATTAGCGGAGATTGCTAATACACATAATAAATTCACAAGGACTAATACTAAAAATCCAAATAATATTTTTTGATACCATTTCATAAAAATACTCCTATTCAATTCATTCTATTTTTATTATAACATAAAAAAACAATAAGAAAAAAGAGACCTAAGTCTCTATTTTTTTCCTATTACAAAATGATCATTCACATAATTCACAATCACTGTATCATGTTCTTGAATTTTGCCTTCAATTAACAATTTAGATAAATCTACTTCTAATGTTCGACTCACTAATCGTTTTAATGGCCTTGCCCCAAAGTTTATGTCATATCCCATCTCAATAAATTCTTCTCTAGCTTTATCTGTTAATTCTATATGTAAGTCAATATTTTTTAGACGGCTTTCTATTTCTAATATGATTTTATCTAATATTTTATCAATTGCATCTTTTGATAATGCATTGAATATTACAATTTCATCAATTCGATTAATAAACTCTGGTTGGAAATGATTACGAACTTCTTGCATGACTAAATCTTTTTGATTTTCTAATACGTATTCACTACCAAGATTGGATGTCATAATAATAATTGTATTCTTGAAATCAACTGTTCTACCATTGGAATCGGTTACTCTACCATCATCTAATATTTGTAATAATAAGTTTAATACTTCAGGGTGAGCTTTTTCAATTTCATCAAATAAAACAATACTATATGGATTTCTTCGAACAGCTTCTGTTAATTGTCCACCTTCTTCATAACCAACATATCCAGGAGGTGATCCAATTAAACGGGAAACACTAAATTTTTCCATATATTCTGACATATCAATTCTTACCATATGACGTTCATCATCAAATAATTCATATGCTAATGTTCGAGCAATTTCTGTTTTTCCAACACCGGTTGGTCCTAAAAACATAAAAGATGCTATTGGTTTATTTGGATCTTTTATTCCACTTCTTGATCGTAAGATAGCATCACTAACAATTTTCAATGCTTCATCTTGACCCATTACTCTTTTTTTCATGTCTTCCTCTAAATTTAGGAGTTTTTCTTTTTCACTTTCTAGTAATTTTGTTATAGGAATATTGGTCCATTTTGCAATAATTTTACAGATATCATTTTCTGTTACCGTATCACTTAATAATTTATTTTTCTCTACCTTGTTTAATTCGTCTAGTTCTTTTTCTACTCTAGGAATTTCACCATGTCTTAGAATAGCAGCACGTTCCAAATCATATTTATTCTCAGCTTGTTCTAACTCGAAACGTAATTCATCTAATTCTTGTTTTTTCTTCTTAATATTTTGATTTATATTTTTTTCTTTGTTCCAAGACTCAGTTAATTCTCTTTCTTTGCTTTTCATTGATTCTAGTTCTCGATCAATATCATCTTTTCTTTTTAGAGATAACTCATCCTTTTCTTTTTTTATAGCTTGTCTTTCAATCTCTAAACGCATGATTCGATGAGTTAAATTATCTAACTCAAAAGGAACCGAATCCATTTGAACACGAATTGTTGCACAAGCTTCATCTACTAAATCAATTGCTTTATCCGGTAAATAACGATCTGTAATGTAACGATTTGAAAGAGTAGCTGCTTCAATTAATGCTTTATCCGTAATTGATACCCCATGATGAATTTCAAATCGATCTTTTAATCCTCTTAAAATCGTAATAGTATCTTCTACGTTTGGTTCTTCTACTTTTACTTTTTGGAATCTACGTTCTAGAGCTCCATCTTTTTCAATATATTTTCTGTATTCATTTAAAGTCGTTGCACCTATAACGTGTATTTCACCTCTTGCTAACATTGGTTTTAAAATATTAGAAGTATCCATAGCTCCTTCTGTTGCTCCTGTTCCAACAATCATGTGTATTTCATCAATAAACATGATTATTTTCCCTTCGCTTTTTTTTACTTCATTTAATACATTTTTTAGTCTTTCCTCAAATTCACCACGATACTTAGCACCTGCTACTAATGCAGCCATATCTAATTCCCAAATTGTTTTATCTTTTAAAGAACTAGGAACATCTCCCTTTAATATTCTTAGTGCTAATCCTTCTACTATAGCTGTTTTCCCAACTCCAGGTTCTCCTATTAAAACGGGATTATTTTTAGTTCTTCTTGATAATACTCGCGTAATACTACGAATTTCTTCATCTCTACCAATAACAGGATCTATTTTTCCAGATTTTGCATCCTCAATAATATCTCGACCATATTTTTCTAATACATTTTCTTCTTGCTCTTGTTGTGGATAACCATACATGTTATCATCTCCTTTCATTCTTTATTATACTCTCTTTTTAGCACTTGTCAATATAGAGTGCTAATTCTTTTTTATAAAAAAAGATGAACTTTTTATTCATCTTATTCATTAATAATTCTTTTTATAAATTCTTTTGGTTTTTCTCCTTCATAATTAATTGTGGATCCACCTCGAATGACTACTTCTACTCTTTCGTCATCGTCGACATAACTGAATGCGCCACGTTTTAGCATTCTATTAACATTACTTTTTAGTTTTTTTAAGGTATTGGGTCCCATTTTTAATAATTGACTATTGTATATATTTTTGTTACCAAAATAATATTCTTTTCGATGAGTATATGCAAATGGTTCTTTTTTTTCCCCTGCAACCATTTCTTCTTCAAAATCAAATACTCTGATATGTTCGACTTCCCTCAGCCGACTACTCATACTTTCATCTCCTAACGAGCTTTATTATATCATATTCTTTCTTTTTTTGCAAATTTTCTATGGTTCATCCCATTCTTTTATTTCTAACATTGGCCATTTTTCTTTCCACTCTTTTGTTTTTTTATCATAGATTTCTTTTGGGTAATCTGGTGTTTTTATTGGCCTTACAGTAAGGGAGAATTTATCATTTAAACCATATGGGCAAATTACTTCTAATTTTTTATTTTGCATAGTAACGGCTATACAAGAAATAGAATTTCCCCATCTACTTACTGCATTTTCCATGGATGTATATGGTTTTCGATTCATACCATATTTATTATTAATCCATAGATGTACTCTGCCTTGATTTTTAATATCATAAGGTACATTTAAATGGACTAATCTTTTAGATACTTCTTTAATAATCTTATCTTCTGATTCATAACAATCATCTGCATCATAATAATTAATATCATAATCTTTGATACCATATTCTGGAGCATAGCCGTGATAGTAATTAAAAACTGTTTGATTTACACTTCCCCCAGACAAATATAAAATTGGATTTTTTTCGTTTTCTTTTGAATAGTTATCTAGTATTGTTAAAATTTCCATCATAATAGGGCTTTGTTTTAGAATTTTTTTTAGTATTTGTAGTTGTTTCTGAATACTTTTATCTTTACCTTCTATCTTCATAGATACACTCCTCATATAATTGTTTTAAATATTTTCGATTGAGTAATTCTGCTAATCCTTTTTTGCTTCCTTCTTGATAAACTTTATCTAGTAGTTTTTCTATTTTGGGATGAATTTTTGCATGTTCTTTTACACGATTCCAGTATGTTAATTGATATTCTGGAGTCCAGTTTTTTCCTTGATAGACAATACCTGCTGCATATGAATCGCAAATCATTTCTAATACATATTTAAAGGGAATTATTGGGGTTTGGACATTGGTATAATAATCATACCAATATTCATAATGATGTTTGTTTCTTCCTTTGTGATGAAGCCAAGCTTTGCTATAACCATTTTCTTTCTTACAATTTTGAATGGGACTATAATCTCCCTGAAAGTACTTTACCCCTTCCCAAAACTCTGTGGGAGAGTATTTGGATAGATCGTGCATTAGTCCTTGTAATGGAATTCTCACTTTACAGCATAAACAAAACACTTTCCATCGGTGTTTATTTACTACATGTAGGTGTCTAAA
>CACZOQ010000121.1 GCA_902782835.1 uncultured Erysipelotrichaceae bacterium
TGTATTGGATCATAAAAAAACAGAAGATTAGTCTTCTGTTTTTTTGATTTCCTCTTCTTTTTTTTCTTCTTCTTCTAAAATTTCATCATCATTATTGCCAATTTGTGAGATTATGGCTGCTGCTCCAGCACCGACAATTCCACCAATGGCTCCAATATCTGTTCCTGTTAAACCTGGGTCTGCAGCAATGTTTGTTGATACCTTGGATGTACTTGTGGTTGATAATGGTGTAACCTCTGTTGCTGTAAGTGTTTGGTCTCTTTCTTTGATTGGCTTTTGGTAAGATTCAATTACTCTTTGACGACTTGTTATATTTGTTATTAAATTATTTATATTTTCTTGACATTCCATAGTAATGATTTGAGGATTCCTGATATTTAGTTCTGTATTTTCATTTTCAACTTCTGGAAAACCATCTGCTCTTTGTATTTGTAAAATTGCTTCTTCAATTTGTTCTTCTACTTGAGCTAATTCTCTTTGATAGGTTTCTAATTCTGTAAGGGCTTGGTCAACGGCTTCCTTTTTATATAAAATAGATCCATTCATAGACGATAACCCCCTTCACCAGGATTTCTCATCAATGCTTGTTTTTCTTCTTCTTGCGCGATTTCATTTAAATATGTTTGTTTTCTATCTAAAGCATTCGACATTGCTCTTTGTAACATTTCTATCATATCTTGAATAGAATTAGATGTTTCTTTTAAACTTTTTCCACAAAACTCTATTTCGTCTTCTACGGTTACACCATTCATTGAAAAGTTTTCTAGTGTACAATAATCTCTTGTTGAAATCACTTTATTGCTAAGATTATTTAGTGCATTACATGCATCACTTAAAAGAGCACAACCTGCTGATATAGATTCTACATCGATATATTTCATTGCACTATCGGCTATAGTAAAATTGCCTTTAAAGATTTCTACATTCATAATTATTCTCCTGTCTTTATAAACTATTTTATCATAAATTTTTATTGATAGAAAGTATTATTGTATTTTTTATCTTTTATTATGGGTTGATTGCCGAACAAACGTGTGATATATTGAATTTAAGGAGAGATCAGTATGGATTACATAAAAGGCAATTTTTCCAAAAGTATTTTTGAGAATCATAATGGTTTTCATATTGGTGTATTTAAAGTTCAAGATACGAATTGTGATGATTTATCAGAATATGTTGGGAGAAGTATTACATTTACTGGTTATTTTCATGAATTAAACATGATGGATACTTATCTTTTTTATGGAAAAAAAGTTCAACATGAAAAGTATGGGGAACAATTTCAAGTTGATCATTATGAACGTTGTAAACCAGAAGAAAAAGATTCTATTGTCGAATTTTTAACGAGTGATTTATTTAAAGGAATTGGAGAGAAAAAAGCAAAAGCTATTGTAGATGTTTTGGGAAAAGATACATTAAAAATTATTTTAGAACATCCTGATAATTTAATCTTAATTCCAGGAATTAGTAAGACGAATATTGATACTTTACATAAACAAATGAAAGCATATGAAGAGAGTTATGAGATTATGCTTTATTTAACGGATTATGGTTTTTCTACGAGAGATTCTATGTTACTTTACCATTATTATAAAAATAAAACCAAAGAAATTATGGAACAAAATCCATATCAAGTAATGGAAGATATTCCAGATATTTCTTTTAAAAAAATAGATATGGTTGTTTGCCGTAAAGGGTTTACTTTAGATGATCCTAGAAGAGTTCGTGCTGCTCTTATTTATGTAATGGAAGAGATTAGTAATACTTATGGGCATAGTTATTATCATCGAGATGAATTGCTTTTTTTCTTACCTAGAGTTTTATCTTGCGGAGTAGAGGAAGATATTGTTTCAACGATTTTATTAAAGATGGAAAGTGATCGAAAGATTGTTGTTCGAGGGGATCGTTATTATTTGAAAGAAATGTATGATGCTGAATGTTTAATTGTTAAAAGATTTCGATTATTAAATAGTAATAAAGAAATCATTGATAAAAATTTATTCTCAACGATTCAAGATTTAGAAAATCTATTTGATATTCATTATAATTCTTCTCAATTAGAAGCTATTCAAAAGAGTTATCAAAGAGATTTTTTAATTATTACTGGTGGACCTGGAACTGGTAAGACTACTATTATGAAGGGAATTTTAGAATTATATCGGCAAATGAAAAAGCTTTCTTATGGTCAAATGCAAGAAAAGATAGCACTTCTTGCTCCAACTGGCAGAGCGGCTAAAAGAATGAGTGAAGCTACTTTATTTCCAGCCAGTACGATTCATCGTTTTTTAAAATGGCAAAAAGAACAAAACCGTTTTCAAGTGAATGAATGGCACAAGAGTAAAGTTGAGTTTGTTATTATTGATGAAGCTAGTATGATTGATACGTATTTAATGGCCCATTTATTAAGAGGTATTTCTAGTAATTGTAAAGTTATATTAGTAGGAGATGATCATCAATTACCTTCTGTTGGACCTGGTAATGTCTTACATGATTTGATTGAAAGTCGCAAACTAGAAGTTGTTGAGTTGACGGAATTATATCGGCAAGAGAATCATTCCAATATTATTTCTTTAGCGTATGATATTCGAAAACAAACGATTCAGAAAGATATTTTTAATGTAGATGATGATCTTACTTTTATTGAGTGCAGAGATCAGGATGTTCTTTCTAACATTTGTGAACTTTGCCAAACTTATAAAGATTTGAATTATCGTACGTTTCAAATACTAGCTCCTATGTATAAAGGGATGAATGGAATTGATGCGATTAATGAAAAAACTCAATCTATTTTTAATCCGAAAGATTCTGTAAAAAAAGAACATCGTATTGGTGATGTTATTTTTCGAGAAGATGATAAAGTTATTCAATTAACGAATATGCCTGAAGATAATGTTTATAATGGAGATATCGGTTTGATTGAGAAAGTACAAACTTCTAATAAAAAGGAAATTCATATTGATTTTGATGGGAATAATGTTAAATATACTCCTACTAATTTTAATAATTTTCGTTTAGCATATGCTATTAGTATTCACAAATCACAAGGTTCTGAATTTGATATTGTTGTGATTCCTATTGTAAAAGGTTATCATAAAATGTTATATCAAAAGCTTATATATACAGCTGTTACACGGGCTAAAAAGAAATTATATTTAGTTGGAGATTTTGAAGCTTTACAAATTGCTGCAGCAAATGTAGAAGATGATGGTAGAAGAACAACTATTCAAGATTATTTGATGAATGGCATTCAATAGTTTCTTTTTTATCTTGAATGGTGTATACTTTTATTGTTTGGGGTGATGATATGATTACAATAAAAAGTGAAAGAGAAATAGAGTATATGAGAAAGGCAGGAATGCTTGTTTCAGAGATGCATCAATTTATTAAACCTTATATTAAAGAAGGTATTTCTACTTATGAGTTAGATCAGTTATGTGAGAAGTTTATTTTGGATCATGATGCGGTTCCAACGTGTAAAGGATTTGAAGGCTTCCCTTGTGCTTTATGTACGAGTATTAATTCTGTTGTTGTACATGGTATTCCTCATAAGGAAGATGTATTAAAAAATGGAGATATTATTACGATTGATGTTGTGATCGGGTATAAAGGATATCAAGGAGATGCTGCTTGGACTTATGCTGTTGGAGAAGTGGATGATGATAAGAAGTATTTGATGGAACATACTGAGAAATCATTATATGAGGGTTTAAAACAGGCAAAACCTGGAAATCGAATTGGTGACATTTCTTTTGCTGTTCAACAATATGCGGAATCTCATCACTTAGGGGTTGTTAGAGAACTATGTGGACATGGTATTGGTAGAGATATGCATGAAGATCCGGAAGTCCCTAACTTTGGGTTGCCAGGAACAGGACCTCGCTTAAAACCAGGAATGGTTATTTGTATCGAACCTATGATTACGTTTGGAAACCGTGCTGTTGCTGTTTTAGACGATGATTGGACGGTTGTTACACGTGATGGTAGTGATGCTGCTCATTATGAACATACTGTTCTGATTACGGAAGATGGTTATGAAATATTAACTCCTCGTTTGGATTAATATTTTTTTCTTGTTTTGATTTTTTTTCTATTTCGTTGTAAACTGTTATTGTATGGTAGAAAGGGTGATTCTATGAAAAAAAGTATCATATTTTTAATAAATGGTTTAGGTATTGAAAAACCTGGTAGTTATAGTATTTCGATTGATCAGTGTATGCCTCATTTATCGAGAATAAAAGAAACGTCATATTTTACGACTGCGATAATTAATTCTATTGAGTATCGTAGTGCTTATGAACAATTTTTTTTGGGAGATACGTATCGCCGAGAGTTAGAATTCTTAAAAGAAGAGGTAGTGGAATCTAATATTGAACAGAATCCTACTTTTCAAAGTTTATCACAAGCCTTATCTGGTCAAAAAAATAAACTACATGTTTTCTTAGAACCTACGAATGATAAGATTGTTGAAGCTATTAATGAATTGGTCGATAAACTTTCTTTAGAAGAAGATCGTGAAGTATATTTACATTTATTATTAACACAACAAACCATTAATGAATATCGTAAATTAATTACGATTGTTAATTATATTAAATATCATATTAATACTCGTATTACAGTTGGATTTGTAATTGGGAAAGAAATCTTTTCGGAAGAAATGTCTAAAGATGAAATGGATATTGCAAAAAAATTGTTTTTCTTTTGTTCTGCTGAGCGTTGGAGTGATACAGATAAAAAACTTCAATCCTTAATGGAATCTAATATTAGACCTTGTATGGCTCCTGGTTTTTGTGCTACTAATTCTTGTACGATTAATAATGGAGATGTTATTTTATTCTTTAATACGAAAAGAACAAGTTATGATAAGTTCTTACATTCTATTTTAGATAATGCGAAAAGTGCTTTTAGAACAGATGAGTATTCATTACCATTATTTTCTATGATTCAATTAGATACTCAATATAATGTTCCATTTTTTGTTTCTAATATTTCTTATGAAAATAGTTTATCTTCTTTATTAGAAAAAGCAGGTAAGAAGGCATTGATTATTAGTGAAGAGAAACATTTATCTTTAGTAAACTTTTTAGCTAATGGGTTAAACTATGTTAATAATCCTAGAATTCAATTTATGAAATTAGATGAAGGTTATTTGAGTGTACAAAATAATATTGTTCAAATGATTGATAATAGTGACTATGATCTTATTATTTTTGATTATCACATGGATGTTTCTAAAACTGTAAATGATTTAAAAGCTCAATTAGAAAGAATTGATGTTGTTTTAGGTTTAGTAGCAGATGTATGTGTTAATAAGCATTCATTGTTTATTACATCTTTATATGGTATTAAAAAAGAACTTCCTGTTGCTTCTTATAATTCTGAAATGGTTGTAATTGATTATCAAATGGAGATTCCTATTTTCTTCTTTGATTATACTTATCCTAGAAGTAAATATACACTCGCTCCTGGAGAGACTAATCTTATTTTACTGACGGCTTTAAAGTGTATTTGGGATAATGATAAACTGGAATCTTTAATACGCCCAAAAGGTATTTTAAATAATTTGTTTGGTTCTTTTAAATAGGAGGGTATATGACAATTGTTTTAGCTTCGAATAATGCAGGTAAAATTAAAGAAATTCAGGAATTGTTAGATGAACATGAAATATTGTCTTTAGAAGATATTGGTTTTTTAGATGAGATTGTTGAAGATGGAGATACATTTTTAGATAATGCTCTTATCAAGGCAAAAACTGTTTCTAATTTTCTTAAAGAAAAGGGTTTAAACTATCCCGTTCTAGCAGACGATTCGGGTTTATGTGTTCCATCACTTGGAGGAAAACCCGGTATTTATAGTGCTCGTTATGCGGGTGATCATGATGCTGCTGCTAGTCGAAAAAAATTAATTTCTCGTTTGCAAAACCAAAATGATCGTAGCGCTTATTTTATTTGTCAGGTTATTTATTATCAGGGAGATGATTATAAATCTTTTGAAGGAAGAACTTATGGAACCATTTTAGAAGAAGAAAAAGGTTCTAATGGTTTTGGATATGATAGTATTTTCTTATCCGATGATTTACATAAATCCTTTGGAGAATCTTCTGATGAAGAGAAGAATAAGGTGTCTCATCGTGGAAGAGCTATTCAAAAATTTGTTGATTTTATAAAAGAAAAATAATAGGGATCCTATTATTTTTTATATTGTATCAATGGTAGATATTATTTGTTCTATTTCTTTTAAAAATGTTTGTTTATCAAAATGAGTGTTATTTATTGCAGTCATTGCCATTTTAATGATTCCACTGCAATAAAACAAAGTAATATTTTCTAGTTGTTTCATTTGATTTGTTTCTTTCAATATTCTGATTAATTCTTTATATGAGACTTCAAAGATGTTTTGTTCAATGATTGGTTTATTATTTTGAATTAATAATAGAGTTTTATATTTGATTTTGTTTTGTTCTAGAAATTCAATTAATTGTTTTGCTAATTCTATTAAATATTGTTTATTGTGTTTATAGGTATGAGTTATTTTAAATGAACTTTCATAATCTTTTTTAAATTCATCTAATATGGATGCTAGTAATTCATATTTATCATTATAATGATCATAAAAAGTTGAGCGATTAATCATGGCGGTTTTACAGATATCTGTAATACTTATTTTTTCAAAAGACTTTTTTTCTAATAGTTTTAAGATACCTTTATATAGATTTGCTTTTGTTTTTCGAACTCTTAAATCTTCTTTTTTCATCTTAATCACCTAATTATCAGTATAAGACATTTCTATTACTTAGTAAAGATAAACTACAGATGTTGGCAAAA
>CACZOQ010000122.1 GCA_902782835.1 uncultured Erysipelotrichaceae bacterium
TAAGAACTACGTTAATTGAGAATGCAAATTTTATATCAATAAATACATTATTCATAGTATTAATATTTTGCTTATTATTATCAACTCTAGAAAGATTATGCTTTTCAAATAGAATTATAAAAAATATATCATATTTAAAACGAGTATTGATATTTGCATTCATACTAACAGTTCTTGCAATTTTGGTAGCAATAAAATTAAATTGGTTTAATCTTTCTATAACTGGAATAATTATTAGATTTATAATAACATATTTGATAGGTGGGACAACAATTATTCTTATAGATAGATATTTAACTAAAGAAGGAGAAAAATATACTAAAGCTATAAACGAATATAAAAATAAGAATATAGATATATAAAAGTGAGGTATTTATGAGTATTTACATAACAAGACATGGGCAAACCAATTGGAATATAGAACGTAGATTTCAAGGTAGAACAGACAACAAATTAAATGAAAATGGAATCAATCAAGCACATGAAGTTGCAGAAAAATTAGCTAATGAACCATTAGACTTAATTATCTGTTCTCCTTTAATAAGAGCAATACAAACAGCAGAGATTATTAATAAGAAGAGGGGAATACCAATTCTATTTGATGAAAATCTTTTAGAAAGAGATTATGGAGAACTTGAAGGTTGTTATTTAAAAGACTTCGATTTTAAAAATATATGGAACTATGACAATTCACAAATATGTACCTCAGGAGAAAGTGTTAAAGATTTATTTAAAAGAGTACACGACTTTTTAGATAAATTAAGAAAAATATATCCCAATAAAAATATACTATTAGTAGCTCATGGTGGAATAAGTATAGCAGTCAATTGTTATTTTAATGGGATTCCAGAGGACGGCGAATTACTAAAAACTGGATTAGCTAATTGTGAATATGCTAAATATGATTTTAATAGAATAAAACAAGGAGAAATGGATTATGAATTCAATTAAGATAGCAACTTGGAATATAAGTTGTGGTATACCCGCACAATGGAGCATTACAAATGGGATAAAAAAAGAAAAAGATTATAAATCATTTGGCTTATTAGATGAGGTTATTAACAAAATAAATGAAAATAATATAGACATAATTGGATTGCAAGAATCTGTTGCTTTTAGAAATGGGGAAAAATCATTTGCCCAAATAATTGCAGAAAACACTGATTTAAAATATTATTCTGAATTTGAAGTATCAGATTGCCATTTATTAGAAAATGCTAATATAGAAGAGGTAGTACTTTCACGTTATCCAATCATAAATGCCCAAAATATTATGTTTGAAAATGTAAATCTATCAAATGTTTCCAAAGATGGTAAAACATATAAATTATTTGATGATGGTTTTATTATTTCAAATATACAAATAAATGATGAACATATAATTAATTTTATAACCGGTCACGCACCAGCCTTTCAAGTTTTTGGGAAAAAACCAGAAGATTATGGATATGTCTATGAATTACTTCAAGAAAAAGTTAAAGAATGTTTTAACCAAGAGAAGAATACTTTTATTGTAGGAGACTATAATAGTGAAGAATTATTAAAGATGTTACCTTTTATAAAACAAAATTTTAATAATAATATTGATGGAGTAACATATTTTGAAGGAACAGCTATAGACTACATATTAAGTCCAAACGATATAAAGTGCACCTCACATTTTAAACTAAATAATTTATCCGATCATTTATTATGTATTGCAGAATTTCAATTATAACAATAAATTTATTGATTACTTAACATAATTGTGTTAATATATTAGAAATGCTATTTTAGAAACTATTAACAAGATTCTACGATTGGAGGATAAAATGAAAATCAATCGGACACCACAAGAAGTAACAAATAATGGCGACACTGTCGAGCTGCTTCATTTCACAGGCGGTCCGTTAAACTGGACTTATACCCTTGTGGAAACAACAGTGTATGGCTGGGATCTTTCAAAATCTGGAACCAAGGCTTATGTATTGGTTGAGGAACATCACATAGAACCTGTGGTTATCACAGAGGATGCTGCTCACGCTATCATGGATGATCCAATGAAAGGTTATAATCTCCTGTACAAATTAATGCAGCTTAGACACTTTTGATTAAAATGGCAAAAAAGAAGAGGTAGTTACCGTATCAGTATCGGTTTCAACCTCTTCTTTTTTTATTTTCATTAATAGGAAATAATACTGTAGTATTCAAAATAGAAGAAAGCTCTACAGAAAATATACCAGTAGATAGTACAACATTTAAAGTAAAATCAAATAAGAGTGCTTTTTAAAAAAGAGAATTAATTAAAAAATACTAGGTTGAAAAATCTAGTATTTTTTGTTATTGAAAAGAAATTATATTTATGTGATAGTATATGTGGAGATAATTATAATGTTTAATCTATTTAAAACTTGGTATATCATAATTTTAAAAAAGGAGAAAAATTCAAATTAGATTTTTTAATAGCAAAAAATTTTAAAAAAAATGAACTTAATTAAAAGTTGTTACGTCTAACAGATAAGAAACTAGAAAGGAAATAGTAAAATGGCCATTTTATCATTTCACTCTAAAAGTAAAAGGTTCACAGAGCTTTTAGAAAAAAATAAATTAAAGTTTTATAAAACAGCCAAAATAATTTTAAAAAATGATGACGATGTTTATGATGCCCTTCAAGATGCATTATTAAGTATATATCAAAATTATGATTCATTAAATGATAAAAAGCTTTTTTCAACATGGGGAACAAGAATAGTAATTAACAAATGTTATGATTTTTTAAGAAAAAGTAAAACCAACGTTATTGCTTTAGACGCAACGATTGAAAATAATGTTGAGGTATCATCATATGATGAATATGATGTAGATAAATATGGAATAAAACAAGCAATGAATAAATATTTAAGTGAGGAACAAAAATTAGTTATTATCTTGTTTTATTATGATGACTATTCTTTAAAAGACATTGCCAATATATTAAATATATCTGAAGGAACAGTTAAATCCAGACTCTCAAAAGCTCGTCAGATATTAAAAGAAAAATTAGAAAAGGAGGAGATTTAATATGAAAAACTTTGATAAAGAATTTAGAAATCATATACACGAAGATACAAGAATTCCAGACAAAATAAATCAACTCTTTTCGAATTTTGAAAGTGAGGTTAATATGAAAGAGAATACTAGAAAAAAGTCAAACCTAGTAACATTTTTTAGAAATGTTTCTGTAGCAGCTTGTGTTTTTATAGTATTAGGTATAAGTGGTTGCACATATGCTCATATAAATGGAGTAGAAAATTTATTATCTCCCTTATTATATAAACTAGGAATAAATAGTAAATATGAAGAAAATGCAACAAAATTTAACGATGAAGTAACTAAAGAAAATATAACAGTAAAATTATTAGATGGAGCAATAGATGATACCTTATTAATAGTCGGTTCAAAAATAAATATTCAAAATCTTCAAGGTTCATGGATTGAAATTAATGGAGAGTATAGAATTAACGACATACAAATTAAACCTATAAATTCTACAATTGATAGATTAACTGATTCGGAATTTGTATATTATCAAGTATTTGATGTTAATGAGATTAAGATAAAAGATAAAGAACAAGTTAAAATTTCTTTAGACTATACTGAAATCAAAGAATATAATGAAATAGAAGATCTAAATTCTGCTCATATAGAATATCTAAAAACGTATACAAATGATTGGAGTTTTGATAAAACAATTTCTGTAAAAAATTTAGTCGATTCCAATAAATATGAATATAATGATTCAAAAACATACAAAATAGAGAATAATATTGAAATATCTATATCAGAATTTATAGAAAGCTCTTATAGTAATATTTTAAAAATTAAAACTAATAAGACAAATTATGAAGGAAATTATATTGAAAAATACTATAAAGTTTTAGATGAACAAAGAAATGAAATTGCATCGTTTAGTGAAGAAAAAAAATTATATGATCATAGAATATATGATGATAGATTAATATTAAGCAATATTGACAGAAGTTCAAAAATCTATATAGAAGTATATATGATGACATACGAAAATGCAACATTTAGTAAAGTGATAGAAATACCAGTAGATTTAAGTAAAACTAAAGAAAAAGATAAAGAAGTTACTTATTTAAAAGAATATACAACAGATAACTACAAAATAAAATATAATTCTAATTGGAATTTAATTCCTAAAATTGATACTAGCAGAGTTGGACCTAATAGTATTTATCTTGGAACACTCGGATTAGAAATACCATCTACAACAAATTCTGAATATACTTCTTCAATTTATGTAAAAGTTATAGATGAAAATACTACCATAGATGATTATGCGTCAAAAATAAGAAAAGAAAATACTCAATCAGTATCAGAATATTTTGAAGAAAAATCAAGTTCAGAAGTAGCTCTAAAAAATCAAAAAGGATATACAATAGTTTCAACAACAACTGACGGAGAAGAAAACTATATCAAACAAGATACATTTACTGCAATAAATGGAAAAGTTTATAGAATAGTTTTCTTTGGAAGCGAAAAAGAATATAATAATCTTCAAGATGAATTAAACGAATTTATAAGAAATTTTGAAATATAATTTATAAATAATCATAGATGCACGCTTAATTAGAGCGTGCATTTTTATTGAATATAGCGTAAATAAAAAAGAAATTATTGAGAGTAAATTTAATGATATCAATAATATAAATTAATAATAGGCAAAAGTGCTTCAAACCCTTAATTTATTTGAATTTTTGGCTGTTTTGTGGTATAATAATAGATGTGGTATATATTAGGAGAAAAGGAGTCATAAAAAATGAGTTTTAAACATAGTGATATATTAGAAGAATTTGAAAAAAGAAAAGCTCTAATAGATAGACATATTGATAGATTATCTGGAAATCCAATTACTTTGAGTTATTTTATATCTTCTGAACAACATAATTTTCTAGATTACCGTGAAAATAACACACGTACTAGTCAAGGGGAGAGAGTTGATTGTGTAGTAGAATTAGACGATACTGGTAATATTAGCAGAATAGTATCAGCGAAAAAGGTTTATTTTAATTACAGATATGAAGATATAACTTGGGAAGAATATAAAGAAACAGAGGAAACTAGTGAAGAAGATATAGATGTATCAGAAATTGATATGGAAAAATTAGATGAGTCATTAAAACAGAAAGATAAAGTTATTGAGAAATTAGAAAATGAAAAAAGAATAATGGATTTATATACTTCTGTTCCAGAAACTACTACACATTTAGGAAATGACTATTACATTAGTGATAATAATACTATTTATGATATTGCACGTCCGTATCGTTCTATATTAGGAGCTAAAGAAATACTTCTTCCTACTGGTGAAAGACTTTCAAAAGGACCACATCGTGTATATGAACTTGGAGAAATACCAGCGAGCATGAGAGATGATATATTGCTATACTTCGATGTAACAGGAAAAGTTCCAGAAATGATAAGCTCTCGTACATCATACCGCGATATATATTTTCCATTCAATTATTATCCACCAGAATTAGTGAAAAAGATAATTTGTGGTGCTACAATTCCACTTGAATCTTTTATTGACATGTATGTTAATAGAAGTCCTGAGCAAATTAAAGAATTGGCGGATCAATATGATAAAAGAATGGCTAAATTGAGAGAATTATCTCATGATATGGATAGAATTTATTATGATAGAGAGGAATATAAAGATCCTATTGACCTTACTGAACAAGAAGGTAAAGTGGCTGAATTAGAAGAAGAATTAAAAAAATATAATGGCTTTGTGGGATTTTTTAGAAAAATATTCAAACGTTCAGATTATGATGATTTATGTTCTTCTTTAGAGACAGAAAATAATAGATTAGCAGCGGACCGAAGGGAAAATGCTGCTAGAGAAGAGTCAAATAGAATTCAAAAAGAAAACGAAGAAACAAGAATTGCTCATAGTGCAGAAATGGATACTTTGATTGAAGAATATATTGCCACTGAGCCTACAGGATCTGATCAAGATAAAGAGAATTTTGTTCCACGTCAAGAATTTATTGCAAAAAGAGTATATCAATATATAGAGACCATGAGACAAATCAAAAGGGGAGAACTTACTAAAACAGATTCTAAAGTTGTAGAAAAAGAGCAAAGAAGAGATGACTAAAATACTTTCTGTAAAAATATAATATAATAAATAAAAATGTAATTGAAGTTAAAAAAATGGGAAGTCCAGCTATTACCGAATAGAAATGTAAGGAGTTTTAATTATGAAAAAGAAAATAATATCGATAGTAATCATAATTTCAATTATAATAATACTGGAAATAATTATTGTACTATTAATGAAATGGAAAAATACTAAAGCAGAATTATTTATAAGCTCCTATGATTATCCTAAAATGGTCAGTTATGGATATAAAATATATGTTGATGGAACAATAAGAGAATATGATATTAATAAATCTAAAGAGGAATTAAAAGTAGCAAAGATTAAAAATTATGAGTTAACTCAGCTAAAAAATTTAACAAATTTAGTAGAAACTAACTATATAAAGGGTCTTAACCCAATATCTAAGTTTTACCCAAATACTCCTTATGGTAGGATAGTTGCTGTGGCTGATTCTGGAATTGAGGAAAAGAGAATTTATAAAAGTGCAGTTAAAAAATGGATTACATTATATAAATTTGGAGATGAAATGGGATATAATGATACTGAGGAAACAAAGAGAATTATTGAATTAACAAATCAACTAGAAAAAAAATACCTAAAAGCAGAGGTTGATTAAAAATCTCATCTTCTTTTATTATTTATCAATAAAAATTGATAGACAATCTTTTCCTAAAAGAGAATATTAAACTAAAAGAAACGGAGAGATTTCTCGAAGCGGACCATTAACGAAGTAAAATTTGTTAATGGTCTTTTTCTATAGTAA
>CACZOQ010000123.1 GCA_902782835.1 uncultured Erysipelotrichaceae bacterium
AATTCCCTTCATAAACATTTCCCTATCATCAATCCGGTCAGTTAACGCGTCCAGTATCAAATCCAAAACAGGCTTTTCATCCAGCACACTTTTTTCCATCGCTGCCAGGTAGTCCTTTTTGTTAATTTTGCTCCAGTCCACGCAACAAGACAGATTCTTTTTCAAAATCAGGTCAAGCCAGATGCGCATGCTGCGTCCGTTGCCTTCCATAAAAGGATGAGCAATATTCATCTCAACATATTTTGCAACGATTTCCTGCAACGTTCCTTCAGGCATTTGTTCAATCTTATGAAGAGTCGACCGTAAGAATTGGGCATTGGCAAAAGAAAAACCGCCTTTGCTAATGTTCTTTGACCGAATCTGCCCTGCAAAATCAGCGAAACTCAAATCCACGTCTGTGGTTTCCATTAACGTGAGGATCAATTCCAGCTAGTAAAACTGTAGCACTGTGACTGATCCTACAGCATGCGGGCGAAGTCATCTGTATTCAGTTGACTTGTGTAGATTGAATTTGATTGAAAGTGAAGATTAATCATCAGAACTCCATAGGCGTATTTTCACGCAAATAATCAATACAACTCTTGTCAATCAAGTCCAAGTTTTTTTTATAAAAATCTACAATAAAGGGTGCAACCCAATACTGCGAACCTTCAGGCGGTTCAATACTTAAATCAAGGCAGTCCACATAATCTGTTGACATTATAGTTATCGGTGAACACAGTGTTAGTAAAAACAAAAATGAAACAGTAATTAAACTCATATCATCTAATATCATTCTCATTTCTCTTTGTAACTCACCACTTTTATAGCCAATGATACCGCGGTTATAATAAGCAACACCGTTACTATGAACAAAATTATTAAGCCGATTACCAACCCTGTCAATAAAAGACTTTAATCTATATTTTTTAATAACACTATGCATTTCAGGAAAAAATGCTATTGTCTTTAAGACATCGCCTATATGTAAATCAATTAAGTTATTGTTTATCCAACTTTCAATATTGTTTTCCATTTCAACTATCTTGTCAGCCACAGATTCTTCAAATTTATTTCTATCATAAATAACGATATATAGATAAAAAAATATATCATCTCTATATTTTCGCAACAATGTATTAGCGTCTGCCAAACAGCCAAATTCACAACATGAAATAATACTACCAGCTGTGAATTCTAAAGACAACAACACCATTTGCAATGACAAAATATGATTATTACGACATATAATAAACGGCCGGTCAACCGACAAGCAACCAAATTCGTTTAAAAACAATTCAATCTCTTTTAATTTTTGTAAAATTTTTTGACTATGCAAGTCTTGTTTGATAAAGTTTTGATTATGTTCACGACCTGAAATCGTTTTTAATTCAGCCATACTCTTTTATATATACCCTTAACCTTTTCTACCTTGAAAACAATAACATCTTTTCTTAACCGGCAGTAGCCTAAAAAGCATTAATCTTTTTTATCAAATCTTTCATAATTAAGTGACTTTGGTATCGACTGAAAATCTCCACCGCGTTTAAAACAACTATGGTTGTAAGCTATTCTTGGACGGTAATAATTAACTAATTTGTCCTCTTAACCAAATTCAGGTGCATCTTTACATTTTATCCTCATGGCTTCTCTAACTAGACTCCTGATTTGAAACTTTAAGAAAAAACAATAATGCTTTATTTATATTATAGTGCTTCTAATCTTTGTAAGAAATATGAAGGATATTTTATCAAGATTTCCTTAATTTGAGTTTTATTAATCTTTAGAGCATTTTTAATGGCTTTCTTATTATCTAAGGTAGTTACAGGTAAAACCGCAGATATTTCTTGAGCTATAATACGATCCGAAAAACCCAGCTCATAAATATAAATATCTCTAATTCTCGGCAGTCCATACCTTATGCGTTTAATTATTAATTCAAACCACTCAATTACAATTTCTTCACCCTGTAGTAATCTTAGTGCTTCAATCGTTGATTGGATTAATGATAACATGACATAACTAAAATCGCTATTGCATAATTCTATAATATCTTCAATATTTAGCACCCTCGTTCTATTTCTTTTAACAATTGTTACATCATTTAATATTGCAAAATTAAATATTCTTGAATATCGTGCACCATCTATCCAAAATTTTAACATTTGCAAAATGTTTTCCGTGCCTTGAATTTTATTAGCTATTTTGCAATCTCCAAATTTTAATAGTAGACAACATAAAAAAGATAATCTTTTGTCCAAATCGCTATTGTTAATATCATCTATCTTATCAAGTACAGATTTTTCTAATTCTCGAATTTTAATAATTCCAAGCATTGATTTACTATAAAAAGCCTTTTCATGAGTTTCTATCTGATTTAAATTATCTTTAATCAACCTAAAAATGAATTCTAATTTATTTCGTTGTTCATCATTAGCTAAAAAATAGCCATATGTGCTTTTAATAATATCATCGTCATAATTATTTGAATCAGCAAAAAACATAATATAGTTTTCTAAAGAAATTAGGATATTCTCAATTTGTTCTATTTTTCTCAATATTTCTTTACCTACTCCATTTTCATCATTTGTCTCACTTATTGATTTAAGTTTATGTTTTAAATGATTATACTCATCTGTATTAGTATATCGCTCTTTAATTAAGCTCAATAGTTTATCATTCTTTATCTCCCGATTATTGCTAAGAACAATAGGATTAACTAGATCCAATAAATTACTCCCGCAATCTTCTGAATTTTCTGGGTTAAATAAGTATCTATATTGATTAAACCTTCTTTCAGCAGATATACTTTTGTTATGATATACATTCTCTGTCAATATTATAGTGCCTTCTGTTTGTTGCCCTGCACGTCCTGTTCTTCCAATTAGATTGTGAAAATCACGAACTTTGATCATTTGGTTTGACTGATAAATATTAGATATAATTAAATATTTTATTGGCAAATTTACTCCTTGAGCCAATGTTGAAGTACAAATAACACAATTTACCAGCCCATTTTTTAAGGCATACTCCATTGAAACTTTTATTCCATTAGGTATGCTAGAATAATGTCCAAGAATTCCTCTTAAGGCAGCTTGATATAAAGAAATACTATTATCTCCATAGTGCTCAAAAATTAATGATGCAATTTTTAAATGTTCATTGTTGACGCATCTGTCTGCAAATACATCAAGTGAAATATCTCTTCTCTCAAGGTCTATGAACCTTTCTATTATTGAATTAACATTAATTTTCCTAGGACAGTAAATCGCTACACTTCCTTTAGTAATTAATTTTATTGAATAATATATGCCTATATCATGTTTTTCTTTTAAATCAGGAAAAAATCTTTGTTTAGTTTCACGTCCTAGTCTTTTTATCTCCAAAGATTTAATAACTCGAGGAACATAAAATTCTTCCTCTAAATTTTTTAGTGGATCTAAAAAATATAAGTAGTGTACACCATACAAGTTTGAACTATTAAATGCTACATTCTTTTCTGTTGTTTTAATTGTTTTATTCTGGACAACAACACCGTTATTATTTACCCATTCATTTAATTTTTCGGCATTAGGTAATACAGCGGAAACTAATAATTTTTGAACATTACTTTTAAAAAAATAGTTAATGATAGAAAGCAACATTTCATAGTCAGTTCCTCTGCTATCATCGTCAAACAGATGAGCTTCATCAAATATAATGAGTTTAATATCATTAGTAAATGTTTGATTTTGTTTAATTATGTACAATAATTTTTCAGGAGTTAATACAATTATTTTTTTATTACTATCTGGTAATAACGATTCTATAAACTCACTAGATTCTGGAATATCCGAAAATTCACTAATTTCAATATGTTTGCTATCAAATTTAAAAAAGTTCTCTAAATCATAAACTATTTCTTTGCATAACGCTTTAAACGGAGCGACGATAACTGCTGTTGTTGTTCTGCCAGATAAAAAACTAGATTGGATTGCTAAAGCAATTGATGTTGTTTTACCAGAACTAGTGGGCATCTGAATTACACCAGATTGACCATTAAAAATTCGATTTTCTCCTAGTAAAATTTGAGCTGGCCACATTTCTTTTATTCTATTATTATTTTCAAACGTTTCGATCCATTCACTCAACTGAATACCAGAATAGTGTGGCATCAGACCAAGGCAAGAATTACTAATCTTCTTTTTAAATATTGCTAAAATAATATCTGCAAATAATATTTCTCTAGGATTTCCAATTTTATAGACAAATGATTTGAATTTATTAAATTCTACTAAATTTATTTCTTTTCCTGTAAAAAAATCTAAATATGCATTTTTTATTTCTTCAATGTAAATCCTAAATTTATTATCAATACAAGAAATATCTAACTCGAATTCATTGTTTAAGAGCCAAATAATAGCTTTTTCCAAACCAGATGCATGAAAATCAAAATTAAAACTTGAAAGCATTTTAAGCATAACTCTGGAGTTGCCAATCATATCACAATAATAATAAGATACTGCACCTAGGATTATATAATATGGATTGGAACTTTCATCTAAAAAGGATTGAAAAAATGAATCAAAAAATCTAGAAGAAAAATAAAGTTGCAACTGCTTTTCTTTAGGTATTATAATTGGCTTTTCTTTTAAATCCCATATTTCTTCAGATATATCACCAATAATTGCTATAGCCAAAAGTACTAAATCATTTGATAGAGGATTAATTTTTAAATGCAATTCTTCTGGGATATCATATTCAAACATTTTTGCCTTTGCACGTATACTTTTTAAAAAGTATTCAGATCGTTTCCCGATTAACATGTGCATGCTCTCCTATACAAATCCCGAATAAAGGCTAATAATTTATCAGAATAAATAATTAATATATTCGATATAATGTCATCTATATTTATCGAATCTATTACTTCCCTAATAAATTCTTCTGTATAGATTTCTTTACTCAAAACAGCTACTGCAGAAAACTCTATCTGATAAGGATTATCTGTCCTATTTTGAAATCTTTCAACAATTTTAGCTTCAGTTAACCGATTTCTCATTAATAATCTTCTTTTCTCTGCATTAAGTGATTCAGCTATTCTATTTCTATCCTTTGGTGAATCTGCTATAGCTTTCGTAAGAGGGTTATCTTGAATCGTCAATCTTCGTCCTACAGAAGAACGAGTTTTGACTTCAGCAATTAATAGTTTATCTTCAATACTGGGCTTTAAAACGTTTTTGATTGCATAACCAATGACATCACTGCCAGAAACGGGAACATCTGGATTGGTTTTTTCTAAATATCTTAATTTGGTCACATAGTAATTTTGTGTATAATGAATAAAATCATAAACTAATATCTCTCCAAATTCACCTGACATAGTTGCAGCGCCTAATTTGTTAGCTGGATTTGGAAATATATTCTTTTGCAAATATTCGCTTTTTGATAATCCAGTGCCAGTATAGAGATCATCTATCAAATTTTCCTCAATGTAATAATTTCTCAGGCTTTTAGCCCATAAGTTTAAAACATGATCATCTTGAAGATCCTTGACAAGTTCATATACTTTTATTATTTTGTTAGATGGTAATGTTATATCTTTAACGAAAACAAAATACTGTCCATTATCAAATTCCAAATTATACCTCCTCAAAAATAACTAATATCGCAGTAAATTCAGAATGGATAATAACGTTTTTGAGCTCAAATTGCAAATAAAATCGATTACCCTTACATTTCAGTTTTGTACTTAAATCTATACTGCCCTTTGCCTTTTCCTGCAACGGCTACGACTTCAGTTATCTCACAAAGTATAGCCATGAGATTTCTAACCACTCTTTCAGAACATCTTAGTTCTTTAGAATAAAAACCTAATTAACTTTAATCAAATCATAAAGTTTTGATGTAGGTTAACTATACTCTTATGTTTTTAAAAGTAGAACCTTATTTGAGGCTTTGATAGCAATAATATTACGGTAGTAAATTCAAACTTTTCCCACCGCTGCCAAAAAAGGTTTTTCCAAAAAGTTTTTAATTACACTCAACACAATTTCAAAATCATCTGTCTCAGTATTGATTTTTTTCGTAAATGCTTTCCACTTTTTCTGCATTCCGTCGTCAGCGGCAAAAGTCATCACCTGGTTAAACTGCTCCACAGTAAAATGATGATCGCGATTTGCAAATGTTTTTTGCATTGCTTTAATCAATGTCTCTTCATCAAATTCAAATTTGTTTGCCAGATAATAAAGATCGTAATAATCCTTCATCCGGCTGGAAAATTCCATAAGACTTAAAATCGCATCCAGCTTTTCCGCAATAACGGTTTCAAGGGAATATGTGTTGATGACCGGCGCTTCAAATTCGGGAAGCTGTACGGGAATTTTTCTTTTTTCCTGATGTGGAACGATTACGTCACCAACGCCAAAATCAATACTGAAAGGAGTACGGGTGTTTTTAATCCGTGCTATAAGCGAAGCGCCGATTCCCGCATATTTCTTTGCAATAGCTATCGGTTCGACACTTTTAATTTCAAATAATACAAAGCTGTTTCCCGTATCAGTCGCAATGATTTCTTCTAAAACGGAACGCAGTTGTTCAGGTGTATTAGGAAGTCTCCGCAATAAAAAATCAACATCTACCGTTACGCGGCTGTCAAAATTCGTGAGTGTGTATAGAAACAACCCGCCTTTCAGCACAAGGTTATTTGCATATTTGGATTTTTCCACACGCCGCAAGAATTCTTCCTGGCAAAAAAGCTGCAAACAAAGCTGATAACTTCTGCCGCTTTCTTTTGCTTTATTTCTCAGTTTTGCTAATACAGAGGCCGCAATGTCAGCCATTCAGCATTACCTCCATCAGATCCATGACCCGTTTATAAATACCAATCTCTTTTGCATAACGTGAAAGATTGCTCAGGTTTTTCTTGTCATCTGCCACGTACGCGTTAACTGCTTTGTTAAATGTTTCGTTGTCCAGTTTTGTCCGATACTTAAAGCAATCGCAAATCGTCCGTTCACGATCATAAATAAAAAGCGTTGTTCCATCAAAAGAGCCTTGAGTTTTTCCGATTTCAAAAATATCTTTCTGCACGAAATATGCTTTTACCGGAACTACATCAAATTTTAATCTTGTCAGGGAAATGGAACGCGGCACCGCTATCGTCCATACTCGCGGCGCAAAATCACTATACCCGTAATAAAACAGCGCAGACTCCACACAGACGATTCCGTCCGGAAGCAGCGCAGAAATATACTGCGCCTCTGTTATTGTTGTATCGTTCGCAAGCTGATAAAAGCCTTGCCGAATCCGTATAAGCACTCCCTTGTTGCAGAGTTCACCGATGTCTGGTTTCGACAGGCCCGCTGCAAGAAAATCTGCGGTTCTCGCAATGCCTCCAATATTTTTTATGACTGTTTTTGCAATTTCACTTTTCTTCATGAGTTCAAACTTTCCGCATACAAATTTTACAATCAGTATCTGATTAGTATTATATCAGAAGTTTGTTATGAACACAATTATTTTATAAAAAACGGCTTACGTTTTCAGCAAGCCGCAACAGTAAACTATTTTATTCCGGAACAACAACACCCGGACGGTTAACGTAATCCGTCCGGGACAGTTTTCACTTCAACTCCGCATCCAAAACAGCAAACTCAATGCTCTTCTCATCTAAAAACTTTACCATTGCTTCGCCTTCACGCAGAATAATCAGCTCTTTGCTGCGGGCAATGGCTTTGGATTTGTCATTGTTCAACGCATCGGCGTATGCTGTTGCATCCGCTTCGTTTTTAAACGCGCAGTCAATTAAAGTTCCGGAAGTGTTATAGTTACAATTTACGATAAATACTTTCATGATTAATACCCCTTTCTATTTTTTCTACTGCAAATCGATGTAACTTTATCGCCCTCATGCAATCTCATCATAATTACACCCCGGGCCGTACGATGTAACTTTCTCAGTTCATCCGCATCCACACAAAGAACGTAGCCTTTTGCTGAAAAAAGAAATGCTTCGTCTTCGGGATGCACAATACACAAACCGGCAACACCACCGGTTTTTTGCGTCACTTTGTAATTAATTCGCCCCTTTCCGCCCCGCTTCTGCTTATTGTATTCGCTAATCTCTGTCCGCTTGCCGATACCGTTTTCCGTTACCGACAGTACATAATGAGACTCATCGTAAACCACGTCCATGGCAACTACATAATCGGCATCATGCAAGTTGATACCCTTCACCCCATGGGCCGACCGGCTCATGCAACGCACATCCTGCTCGTCAAAATGAATCGCCATGCCACAGCACGTTGCCAACAGAACAGAGTTACTTCCGTCCGTAATTTTTACGCCAATCAGTTCTTCGCCGTCATTCAATACTATGGCCTTTAATCCATTCTTTCTGACAGAGGAAAAAGCGGTCAACTTACAACGCTTTACTGTTCCCCTGTTGGTAGCCATGAACAGATATTTTTTATCATCAAATTCGGAAACATTGATTACAGCTGTAATCTTTTCGTCCGGACCCAGTTGCAGCAGATTAATAACGGCGCTGCCCTTCGCTTTACGGCCGGCTTCCGGAATCTGGTAACCCCGCAGCATATAGGCCCGACCCTTATTGGTAAAAAGCAGGACATAATCATGGGTTCTGGCGAGAAACAAGTAACGGTTAAAATCTCCACTCTTGTTACTGCCACCAAGAATTCCATAGCGACCTCTATGCTGTTTTGGTACATTGTTCGGTATTTCCATCGTTTTCTTCCCCAACACCACATTCAGCCATTTCTGTTCCCGGCCCGAGGGCAGCGCATCCTCCGCCACCCAGCACTCCAGACAGTCGAACATCCCCGCACGCGCCTCCAGACCCTCACTGGCTTCCAGCCCCGCACCCGCCTTCAGTCCCTTATTCGCCTCCAGACCCGCACGCGCCTTCAAATCCGCACGCGCCAACACACGCCGCAACTTTTCCTCTGTCATGTCACAGTAAAAGCGTTCGCCGTCACAGCGTTCCGCCTCCCCGTATTTCCAGGACGCATACAAAACGCCGTCCCGTTTC
>CACZOQ010000124.1 GCA_902782835.1 uncultured Erysipelotrichaceae bacterium
CAGGAAGCCCTAGCATAAGAAGTTGGGATGTTATTGGAGCATATCTATACAATGTATCCTTAATATCTCATGATACAACGTATGTTTATTCAACAAATGGAATTAATTATTATAATAACGTTCAAACTGCCTATAATGGAATTGGAAATTCTGTAAAACTACCAGATGTTGGAGAAAATATTATTGTTAATTTGGTATTTACAACGACAAAAGGTGGAACGATTTTTGGCAGTTATCAACATGCTATGGCCAATACAACCTTATACATAAGTCAAAACTATAGTTTCTCATTAGGTGGTTATGGAAATGTCCTTTTATTCTATGGAAATGCCACAGATCTATATGATGGAATGGCCGGAGTTGATATAGATATATAGGATAATATAAGAAAAGTTCTAATCAAAAAAATGCAATAGTAATCTATTGCATTTTAATATGGCTGGTTATAATAGGCTTCCCCAATCATACCACCTGAATTAGCTTTATTTAAAACTTGATAAAAATTATCGACGCCTTCCAAAATAGAACCCTTATAAATCTTATCACAAAGTAGTTCTGTTAATCCTTGAGCTTCATCCTCATAAAAGACTTTTTGAATTTCCTCATTGGATGAATAATAATAGAAGGAATTTTTACAAGAATAAGCACTAGAAAATTGACAAAAATCTAAGTCATATTCTATACACTTTTCAATTCCTTTTTCAAAAGCATCATTTCTATAAATCATATCTAAATCTACAAAAGTAACATAATCTGCAAAATAATGATATTTTTTAACATCCCCATATTCATTCAATGTAACAATATTCGCTTTTGCTTTTAGATGATCCATATAAGAATCTAAATCATCTATAAATTGACAATTTTTCTTTTCTAATAATAATATAAATTCTTTATTCTTATGAGTTTGTTTTAAAGTATTCTCAATCATATCCATTGTACTAGTATTTAAGTCATGAACTAAAATAAAGATTAATAGTGATTTTTTTGCTACAAGATATTCCATTTTCTTTTTACGAACCATTCTTAAATACTTCATATAAAGAGGATAATAATCACTTTCAAATGGCTTATCTACAGAAAAAGGTTTTGGTTGAAAAATAAAATGAACAATTTTAGGACATATAGTATTACGATTAAAAAGAATTGTACCATATTTTTCAATCAATGAATTATGTTCTATATCATAGTATTGTTTCGTCTCATCTGAAATTCTCACCATGAAATTATAACATGTATCAAGAGTTATAATAGTCTTAAAATAAGTATTAATAATATCTTGATCACCAAAATAATAATTATCTGAAATATCAATTTCTTCTAAAGTCTTTTTTAATCCTTCAAATGTTTTTTGGGAAGGAGTAATAATCATAACTCCACTATTTCCATGTTTCATATCAGGATAATCAGGAGCCATAGTAAATATTTTCTTTTCAAATAAAGAATCAATATTTTCTAAGATGAGAAGATCACTATCCAAATAGACAACTTTATCATATTCTGTAAGAGAAAAAACATTAATTTTATCAAATGTATTTTTCCAATTTGACTCTTCAGGAGATGAATAAAAACGAATAGCAGGGAGTTCTTTATATTCAATTCCGAAATAGGTTAAAATATCACGAACTTCATTCGTAATAGTTTCATTAATAAGGCATAATAATGGATACTGACTATTTAGCTGTTTTAAATTCTCATTTAAAACCAATACTCCATCTAAATAATCATTGCTGGATAAAACACAAACGTATCGCACACTTCCACCTACCTTCTATGCCAAGTATAAAGTCATTAAAGAGAAAAGTCAATAAAGAATCATTTATTGGTTGTCTAGATTTGTATTAAATGGTAAAATAGGAATGCCTATAAATGAAAGGAGATACTATGTTTCAGTTAAAATCATCTTATCAACCAAATGGTGACCAGCCCAAAGCGATTGAAGAGTTAGTAAAAGGAATTCAAGCTGGCAAGAAAGAGCAAGTATTACTAGGTGCAACAGGTACTGGAAAAACATTTACAATTGCAAATGTAATACAAAAAGTGAATAAACCAACGCTTGTTCTTGCTCATAATAAAACACTAGCTGGGCAATTGTACTCAGAATTAAAAGAATTATTTCCTAATAATCGAGTAGAATATTTTGTTTCATACTATGATTATTATCAACCAGAAGCATATGTTCCATCTACGGATACTTATATAGAAAAAGATTCTTCTATAAATGATGAAATTGATGAACTAAGACATGCTGCAACTTCAGCATTAATATCAAGAGATGATGTAATAGTAGTTGCTAGTGTATCCTGTATTTATGGAATTGGAGAAGTAGAAGAATATAAAAACAAAATGCTAACATTAACAGTAGGAGAAAATATCCCAAGAAATAAAGTATTAGAAAAACTAGTGGAGATGCTTTATGAGAGAAACGATTTTGATTTTAAAAGAGGAACATTTCGAGTAAGAGGAGATGTTTTAGAAATTATACCAGCAGGCCAAAGATCAACCGGTTACCGAATCGAGTTTTTTGACGATGAGATTGATCGAATTTCTGAAATAGATGTATTGACAGGAGCGATTGTCGGTAATGTAAAAAATGTCAGTATTTTTCCAGCTAGTCATTTCGTTGTAAGTGACCAAAAATTAAAAGAAGCAATCAATCGTATTAAAATAGAATTACAAGAACGTTTAACAGAACTAAAAAGTCAAAATAAATTATTAGCTGCTGAGCGTTTAGAACAAAGAACGAATTATGATATAGAGATGTTAGAAGAAACGGGATTCTGTTCTGGAATTGAAAACTATTCTGCTCCCATGGCAGGACGTACTCCAGGAGAAACTCCAACAACTTTAATGGATTTTTATCCAGAGGATTATCTTTTAGTTGTAGATGAATCTCATGTAACATTGCCCCAAGTTAGAGGAATGTATAATGGAGATAGAGCTAGAAAACTAAATCTAGTAGACTATGGGTTTCGTCTTCCCAGTGCACTAGATAATAGACCTTTAAAATATGAGGAGTTTGAATCCAAAATCAATCAAGTAATCTATATTTCAGCAACACCAGGAGACTATGAATTAGAACACACACATGGAGAATATGTAGAACAGATTATTCGTCCAACAGGATTATTAGATCCAACAATTGAGGTTAGAAAAACAGAAGGCCAAATAGATGATTTAGTGGGTGAGATTAATGAACGAATTAAGAAAAATGAAAGATCATTAGTAACAACATTAACAATCCGAATGGCAGAAGAATTAACAAACTATTTAAAAGAATTAGATATCAAGGTAGCCTATCTACATAGTGAAGTAAAAACATTAGAAAGAATGAGAATCATTCACGATGTACGAACTGGTAAATACGACGTATTAGTAGGAATTAATCTATTACGAGAAGGTCTAGATATTCCAGAAGTAAGTTTAATAGCAATACTAGATGCAGACAAAGAAGGATTTTTACGAAGTACCCGTAGTTTAATTCAAACAATTGGTAGATGTGCTCGTAATGCAAATGGACATGTAATCATGTATGGTGATAAAATAACCGATTCTATGGAGGCGGCTATAACAGAAACAAAACGTAGACGAACCATTCAAGAAGAGTATAATAAAGAACACGGAATTATTCCAAAAACCATTCAAAAAGAAATCAGAGAAGTCATTAGTAATACGGATACAACTTCTCCAGAAAAACAAAAGAAAATAACAAAGAAAGAAATAGAAAAGAACATCTCAATGATTGAAAAAGAAATGAGAGAAGCTGCTAAAAACTTAGACTTTGAAAGAGCAATGGAATTAAGAGATATCTTATTTGAAATGAAAACTGGGTAGAGATAAAATTATGGTTAATAGAAGAAATCCATTGTAAGAAAAAAAAGATGGATATGGAGAAAAATAAAAAAATTAGTAGGGGGAAAATATGACGAATAGTAAAATAACAAGAGAATTAGAAAGTAATAAAAAGGGACACATTCTATTTGATAATCAAAAAGCGAGTGACTTATATGAATTAAAAAAAATACTAGAAGAACAAGGAAAAATAGTAGTAGATTTTCCAGTAGAAGAATGGTATAAAGCAGCTGCTATCATTTTGTCAGAAGAACAGCCGTTTAGATTGCGAGCAGCTAGACAATTTGTAGCAACAAAATTATTATCCGTATTAGAAGAAAAATATCCGCAACTAAGAGAATATGCTGGATCAAAACATCTAGCGATATTTCAACAAGGAGACAGAGAAAAATTTCGTGAAAAATCCGATTTTATTTATAATCTGCATGATGTAGCCGATATGTTAGAGGTAGAAGAAATTCACATTGATAGAATTCATTTTATTATGAATGGTACCAGATCGGACAATTTGTGCGATGCTTTAACACCATTATTAAGCGACAAAACACCATTTGACGTAAGTATCTATTCTTCACCAAATGGCTTTTATACATACTTAGACCCAGACTCAATAGAAAAAAGATTTATAAGCGATAGATATAAGTACACAGTATACAAAAAATATGAAGAAGGTGTACCAAGCGATGCTAAAGCACAACAAAAAAGGAAAAGAAGGAATGAAACTGTATAAGAAAATATACATCGAAATAACTAATAACTGCAATCTACATTGCAGTTTTTGTAGTTCCACCACCAGGGAGAAAAGGAATATGACAGTGGAACAGTTTGAAGAAATATTAAGAAAGATATATCAGTATACAAGTATTATATATCTACATGTAAAAGGAGAGCCACTTCTTCACCCCCAATTAAAAGAAATGATGGATTTAGCAGATAAATACGGATTGAAGGTAAATCTTACAACCAACGGAACATTATTTCCAGAATTAGCTAAAATGTTGGGGACTTGTCCAGCTCTAAACAAAATATATTTTTCTCTTCATTCTGAAAATAAAATTCCCAATTATTGTGAAAAAATATTTGATCACATAAAAGATTTATCACCAAAAACAACTGTAATTTATCGATTATGGACATTAAAAGATAATCAATTAGATGAATCATCCACAAGAATTGTGAATAAAATGATTCATTATTATAATCTTTCTAAAGAAATAGTGAAAAAAATAAAATTAGAAAAAAATATTAAAATAAAATCCACAATATATGTGGATAAAGATAATCAGTTTGAATGGCCTGAAATATCAGATTATAAAAGTAATGGATATTGTCATGCCCTAAAAACTCAAATAGCAATTTTAGTAGATGGAACAGTAGTTCCTTGCTGCCTGGATGCAGATGCTAAAATTCCCTTAGGAAATATTTTTGATAATGAATTAGAAATGATTATCAATAGTGAAAAATATCAAAAATTAAAAAAATCATTTCAAGATAGAAAACCAACAGAAAAACTATGTCAGTCGTGTAAATACAAAGAATGTCATAGAAAAAGAATTATGTTATAATATGCAAAGAGGCGATGATTTATGGATAAAATAATTATAAAAGGTGCTAGAGAAAATAATTTAAAAAATATCAATATAGAATTACCAAAAAACAAGTTAATTGTCATGACAGGACTATCAGGTAGTGGGAAAAGTTCACTAGCATTTGATACCATCTATGCCGAAGGACAGAGAAGATATGTAGAAAGTCTATCTGCATATGCTAGACAATTTTTAGGAGGTTCTGAAAAGCCAGACGTAGATTCAATAGAAGGCCTTTCTCCAGCAATTTCGATTGATCAAAAAACGACAAATAATAATCCTCGATCAACGGTTGGAACCGTAACAGAAATCTATGATTATCTTAGATTACTATTTGCTCGTGTAGGAGTTCCCTATTGTCCAAATCATAATATTCCAATATCATCCCAAAGTATTGAAGAAATGACAAATAAAATGATGGAATATCCTGTTGGAACAAAAATGATTATTCTTTCACCAGTTGTTCATGGCGAAAAAGGAACTCATAAAGAATTATTGGATCGATTAAGAAAAGAAGGCTATGTCCGCATTCGTATTAATGGAGAAATGATGGATTTAGGAGAGAAAATCGAATTAGAGAAAAATAAAAAAGATAAGATAGATGTTGTCATTGATCGAATAGCTTTAAAAGAAGAATCTCGATCTAGATTATTTGAAGCGATGGAGCAAGCAACAAAATTATCTGGAGGCAAAGTAATTGTTCAAATCATGGGAGAAGATAAGAAAGAATTAGTCTTTTCAGAACAGTTCGCATGTCCACATTGTGAGTTTTCCCTATCCGAGTTAGAACCAAGGATTTTCAGTTTCAATGCCCCATATGGAGCATGTCCAGATTGTAAAGGATTGGGAGTGAATTTACAAGTAGATGAAGAATTATTAATTCCAAATACGTCTAAATCAATAGCAGAAGGATGTATTCTAACACTAACAGATGATCCCGAAGGAATTGATTATAAAAAGTTAGAATGTTTATGCAAACATTACAAAATAAAAATGGATGTTCCATGGAAGAAGTTGAAAAGACAAGAACAAGAATATATTTTATACGGTTCAGATGAAATCATTCATTTTTCATATCAGTCCAAAGGTGGTAATAAATATGATAAAAAAGAGTACTATGAAGGAATTATACCAAATTTAGAAAGAAGATATATGGATACTTCCTCCACTTGGATTCGTGAGTGGTTAGAACATTATATGGTAGAACATACTTGTGATACATGTCATGGTGCCAGATTAAAAGATGAAATATTGCAAGTAAAAGTAGGTAATAAAAATATCTATGAAGTTACTGAAATGTCAATTAAAGAGTTAATACCATTCTTTGAAAAAATAAAATTATCTCCAGAAAAACAAGAAATAGCCAAATTAGTATTAAAGGAGATTTTAGATCGTCTTCATTTCTTAGAAAATGTAGGACTAGAATACTTAACACTGAGTAGAAGTGCCGGGACATTATCTGGAGGAGAAGCCCAAAGAATCCGATTAGCAACACAGATTGGTTCTCATTTAACAGGAGTTTTATATGTTCTTGATGAACCAAGTATAGGTCTTCATCAAAGAGATAATGAAAGATTAATTAACTCTATGAAAGAAATGAGAGATTTAGGAAATACATTGATTGTGGTAGAACATGATAGTGATACCATGTTAGCAAGTGATTATTTAGTAGACATTGGACCAGGCGCAGGAGACGCTGGTGGAGAAATCGTTGCGGAAGGAACACCAAAAGATGTTATGAACAACAAAAATAGTATTACAGGACAATACTTAAGTGGCAAATTAAAGATTGATACTCCAAAAACCAGAAGAAAACGCACTAAAAAAAGTATAAAAATAATAGGAGCGAAAGAAAATAATTTAAAGAACATTAATGTTGAAATTCCTTTAGGAACATTCACTTGTATTACAGGAGTATCCGGTTCAGGGAAATCTTCTTTAATAAATGAAATTCTATGCAAAGCGATTTCTCAAAAAATATACAATAGTAAAGAAAAGCCAGGAAAACATGAAAAAATTGTAGGTCTAGATAATATTGACAAGATTATAGCGATTTCTCAAAATCCAATAGGACGTACTCCACGCTCCAATCCAGCTACCTATACTGGAGTATTTGATGATATTCGAGAATTATTTACTACAACAAAAGAAGCCAAAATCAATGGTTTTGAAAAAAATCGTTTTTCCTTCAACGTAAAAGGAGGGCGCTGCGAAGCCTGCAGAGGAGATGGAGTAAAAAAAATAGAAATGCATTTTTTACCAGATGTCTATGTTCCTTGTGAAGTATGCCACGGAACAAGATACAATGGAGAAACTCTACATATAAAATATAAGGGTAAAAATATTGCCGAAGTACTAGATATGAGAGTTACAGAAGCATTAAACTTTTTTGAAAATGTTCCAAAAATCAAAAGAAAACTACAAGTACTTGAAGATGTTGGATTAGGATATATCAAGTTAGGGCAAAGTGCTCCAACTCTATCAGGGGGAGAAGCAGAACGAGTAAAATTAGCAAAAGAATTGCAAAAACAAGCAACTGGAAAAACGATATTTGTATTAGATGAGCCAACAACAGGATTACATACCGACGATATTAAGCGCTTGCTTGCAATTTTACAGAAAATAGTAGATAATAAGGATACAGTTGTCGTAATTGAACACAACCTTGATGTGATAAAAGTAGCAGATCATATTATTGATTTAGGACCAGAAGGAGGAGACGGAGGCGGAAATATAGTAGCAATCGGAACTCCTGAAGAAGTATCAAAAGTAAATGAATCTTATACTGGTCAATTCCTAAAGAAAATACTATAGAGGTGAAATATGCAATTAATCGTCAAAGAAAAGAATAAAATGAGACTAAACCGTTTGATAGAATGGTGCTTATATTTATTTGGATATTCTCTTGTTTTTATTTTAGTAACAAGTCTATTTAAATCAATCTATATAGATAGTAATCATCTTATCTTATGGTCAACCATTATTGTAATTATTATTCATATTTTAAATAAAACAATAAAACCAATATTAGTAACATTAACAATACCGATTACCGGGATAACATTAGGTTTATTTTATCCATGTATTAATGTATTTATTTTAAAAATAGTGGACTGGTTACTAGGAAAACATTTCCAAATAAAAAATCTAGCCATTGCATTATTAGTTGCTATTTTATTATCAATTACCAATTTTATTATGGATAAAATAATTAAAAAGATTATTACCAAGGTAAAAAAACATGGATAGAGTATTCTTAGATTTAGGTTTTTTCCAAATAAAATGGTATTCTGTATTCATACTATTAGGAATAATAAGTGGCTATCTTGTAATTCGTAAGGAATCCCAAAAAAAAGGAATCTCTCAGGAATTCATTTTAGACATGGTGTTCTATAGTCTAATATTTGGAATCATAGGTGCTAGAATTTATTATGTTTTATTTAATAGCTCATATTATTGGAAACATCCATTAGAAATATTCATGCCATGGCATGGAGGATTAGCAATCCACGGAGGGATCATTGGAGGGTTATTATTTCAATGCTATTATTCCAAAAAAAAGAAATATCATATGTTAGGGATGTTTGATATACTCGTAGTAGGGATACTAATAGGTCAATCCATTGGAAGATGGGGGAATTTCTTTAATCAAGAAGCCTATGGAAGAATTGTATCATTACATTACCTACAGAGTTTTCATTTACCAAAATTTATAATAAAAGGGATGTACATAGATGGAGCCTATAGAGAGCCAACCTTTTTATATGAATCCATTGCATCCTTCATTGGTTTTTTAGTTTTATTATTGATTCGCAAGAATAAAAAATTAAAAACAGGTCAATTAACAGGAATATATTTAATCTGGTACGGAATTGAAAGAATGATGATTGAAACATTCCGTTCAGATTCCCTAATGTTAGGTACTATTAAAGTAGCCCAATTAGTTTCACTAATTGCATGTATGGTTGGATTATTGTTAATAATAAAGTCTCTAAAGGAAAACAAATACTATATATCAGAGAAAGTTTTATATAAATCGTAGGAGGAAATATGTATAAAAAAGTAGTAGTAATGGGTGGAGGAACCGGAATATCCTATTTATTGAAAGGACTAAAAGATTTTCCAGTCGATATAACAGCAGTAATTACAGTATCTGATAACGGAAGATCTACAGGAAAATTAAGAGAAGAATTTCATACTCCAGCAGTAGGAGATATTCGTAAAGTTATTACGAATTTATCTCAAATCGATGAACCAATCAAGGAAATGATGTCCTATCGTTTTAAAACATCCAGTGATTTAGATGGTCACGCTGTTGGAAACTTGATTCTAACAGCTATGCTAGAAATTACAGGTTCATTAAAAGAATCAATTAATCATTTAAGCAAACTGCTAGATGTAAGACATACCGTATTACCAATTTCAGAAGATTCTGATTTAACATTAATGGGAGAAGATGAACACGGAAATGTAATTGAAGGTGAAGACCAAATAACACATGCTCATCGCCATATTCAAAAAATATTCTATAAGAATGAGCCAAGAGTATTACCAGAAGTCATAGATGCCATCAAAAAAGCAGATCTCATTATTTTTAGTATGGGAAGCTTATATACCAGCATACTTCCAAATATCATATGCAAAGATGTTCAAAAAGCATTAAATAATGCCAAAGCTCCTATTATGTATTTATCAAATATCGTAACACAACCAGGAGAAACAGATGGATTTAGTGTAGGAGATCATGTAAAATTATTAAATAGATATCTGGATAAGAAAAAAGTAGATGTTGTCATTGCAAGTAATACTAAAATATCTGAAAAAATGGCTAAAAAATATGAGTCAGAAGAACAAAAAGATCCAGTTTTAATTGATTATGAAGAATTAGAAAAAATTGGTATTGAACTAATAGAAGACGATTTAATAATGATAGATACCGACAATACTCTTAAACATAATAGTTTAAAACTAAGTTCTCTAATTTTTTCTTACTTAATGAGGAAATAAATGTCTTTTACAACAACCATTAAAGAAGAAATATCAAATATTCAGAGTTCGAAGTCAGAGCTCATAGCCGAATTATCCGGATATATTAGAAATAATGGAATCATTGATCATGATAAAATCATAATGACTACTGAAAATAAAAATCTAGTAGAAAAAATTATTCAAGCAATACAAGATATCTATCAAACGAAAGTAGAAATAGCTAAAATTGAAAATTTAAATTTTAGTAAAAAAGAGTTATATCAATTAACAATTAAACAAAATGTAAAAACCATATTAATCGATTTAGGAATTGCTGATGAACATCAAAAATATTTAGAAACAGTACCAGACTATATCATTGGCGGAAATGAAGAAATAAGAGGATATTTAAGAGGCGTATTCTTCAGCGTTGGAAGTATTAATGATCCTAAAAAATCACGCTATCACATGGAATTATTAGTATCCAAACCCAAAGAAGCAGTGCTAGTTCAAAAATTACTGAATCTTTTTGATTTAAATGCTAAAATCTTAAATCGTCAAAAAGGGTATATGATCTATATAAAAGAAGCAGAAAAAATAAGTGATTTTCTAAAAATAATTGGAGCATCAAAAGCAGTATTGTATTTTGAAGATATTAGAGTCTATCGTGATAAAAAAAATAAAACAAATCGTTTAAATAATATGGAACAAGCAAACATGGATAAAGTAATTGCCACTGCTACTTCTCAATTAGAAGATATTGCGATTATTGAAGAAAATGATGGAATTATGTTATTAGATGATAAAGTAAAAGAAGTATTAGAATATCGAAAAAAGTATCCTGAAACTTCTTTAAAAGAATTAGCAGAGATCATTTCATTAGAAACAAATAAATCCATTACTAAATCTGGATTAAATCATCGTATTCAAAAAATAAAAGAATTAGCAGATAGTTTTCGTAAAATGAATAAAAATGTGTAAAAAAGGAAATAGTTTTATTTCTTTTTTTTGTTTTATATACTTTATTATAATTCCTTGACAAAACAAACCAATCAATAAATACTGTCAACCATAAAAAATAATTCCTATAATAATGAATAATATATGTTATACTAAATATAATAAAGGAGGGGTCCCTAATGATAGATACTATGGAAATAGTAATCAATGGAAAAACCTATACATATAGTAAAAATATTACATTACAAGAAATCTATATGGAACATCAAGATACTCATAAATATCCAATCATACTAGCAAAAGTAAATAATAGATTACGAGAGTTATCGTATAAAATAGCAGAAAATTGTACGGTAGAATTCATAGATTTAACATCTAGCGAAGGAAATAGAGCACATGTTAATGGATTAGTTTTTGTCCTACTTTATGCTATCAAAAAGTTATTTGGAAAAGGTGCAAATATAATAGTAGCTCATTCATTAGATAAAGGTGTTTATATACAAACTTCTTTTAAATTGACAGATGAAAAACTAGTAGCTATCAAAGAACAGATGAAGGATATTATCAATAAAGACTTACCTATTACTAAATTAACGATAGATCGCTTTGAAGCAATAAATTATTTTAACGAAATAGGAGATGTCGTTAAAGCAGGTATTATGAAATATAATACAGATAATTATATTACTTTGTATCGCTTAGGTAATATATATAATTATTTCTATAATTATATGCCTCCATCAACGGGTAAAGTAAAAGACTTTGATTTAACATATGTATCATCAAACGGACTTACATTACGATTCCCAACAGTTTATGTAAATGACAAAATTCCAAAATATGTAGCTCATCCAAAAATAATAGAAGTATTCAAATTATACAAAGACTGGGCTAAATTAATAAAAATAGAGAACTCAGTAGATTTAAATCGAGTTGTCTCTACAGGAAAAGTAAGTGACTTAATTAAAATGGATGAAACTGTTCAAAGCAATAGACTTCTTTTATTAGCAAAAGATATTTATGATAAGAAAAACAAAGTAAAAATTGTCTTATTAGCAGGCCCATCATCATCTGGAAAAACAACAACATCCAGAAAATTATCTATGTATTTAAAAATATTTGGCCTAAATCCAAAAACACTTAGTATGGATGATTATTTTGTAGAGCGAGAGAATAATCCGAAAAGAAAAAATGGTGAATATGATTTTGAATGCTTAGAAGCAATCGATTTAAAATTATTTGATAGTCAAGTTGCTAGTCTATTAAAGGGTGAGGAAATCATAACCCCAACCTATGATTTTACTTTAGGAGAGAAAGAATATCATGATAAAATGAAACTCGAAGAAAATGATATTTTAATCATTGAAGGAATTCATGCCCTAGATGATAAAATACTAACGAATATTGAACGGAATAGAAAGTTTAAAGTATATATTGCTCCATTAACGGAATTAAATCTAGACAATCACAATCGTATTTCAACCTCCGATAATAGATTATTAAGAAGAATTGTAAGAGATAATAGAACGAGAGGATTTTCTCCTGAAAGAACATTAAAACAATGGGCTAGTGTAAGAGAAGGAGAAGAAAAATATATATTCCCATATCAAGATGAAGCAGATGCCATGGTAAACTCAGCAGCTATCTATGAAATAGGAGTATTAAAGACATATGTTGAACCATTACTATACTCTATAGAAAAAGATTCTCCATACTATGAAGACGCTAAAAGACTTATTAATTTCTTGAGAGTATTTTTACCAATCCCTGCCGATGCAATTTCCGAAGATGCCGTAATTAGAGAATTCATAGGAGGAAGCTATTTCCATGATTAAAAAAATATCCACAGTTTTGTGGATATTATTTTTTGGACTTATTACTAGAAGAATGATCTTCTTCTAGTAAACAAAACTCTATCATACTAATAATAACATTATTATAAGAAGTATTATTTGCCTTGGCTATTTCCTCAATTTTCTTTGAAAGGTCTTCTTTTATATATAAAGATTTATAAACAGAACTTTCTTTTTTCTTTGTATCTTTAGGAACAAACATATACTAATCACCTACAATAATTGTAATATGATACTATATTAAAAAACATATCAGAAAAATATACTAGAAAAATCTAATAGAATATGTTATCCTTTTACTAGAAAGGAGAATACAAATGAAAACGAAAAAATGTAAACATTGTCAGGAAACAATAGCAAAGAGTGCTAAAAGATGTCCAAAGTGTGGAGGAAAGCTTGGTATGCCAGGTATTATCAAAGCATTAATCATTATAGTAATCATATTTGTTTGTATAGTAGGATGTGTTGGAAGCTGTTCAGAAGCAGTAGATGATGCTGTAAAAGAGACTAAAGGCACTTACAATGACATCCATGGAAAAACAAGTTTTGCTATAAATGAAACATTTGAAAACAAGTATGAAAAAATAACTATGTTGGAAGTATCAAATTATACAGGATATAATGAATATTTAGGTCCAAAAGATGGTAATAAGATTATTGCAGTAAAGTTTGAAGTAGAAAATATTAATGATAAAAACGATGAATTATATGTAAGTAGTCTCAACTTTAACGCATATGCAGATGGAGTAGCACAAGATCAATATATGTATGCAAGTGAAGAATATGATGATTTATCTGCTACTGTCGGAAAAGGCAAAAAAGCAGTTGGCTATGTCCTATATGAAGTTCCAACAAGTGCCAGCAAAATAACAATTGAGTATAATGCAGATTTCTGGGTAGATGGAAATACCATAGAATTTATTGTACAGGAATAGTGTAAGAAAGAACGACTAAAGAATAGTCGTTTTTATTTTAGAAAAACATTCTAAAACTAATCAATAAATATTGAAAGAAATTAAAGAAAAATATATAATAAAAGCAGGAGGATGATAAAATGATTAAAGTTGCAATTAATGGATTCGGAAGAATCGGAAGACTATGCTTTAGATTAATGGAAGAAAACCCAGAATTTGAAGTAGTAGCCGTAAATGACTTAACAGATGCAGAACAACTTGCTTATTTATTAAAATATGATACAAATCATCGTAATTATAGAATCGATGAAATACATGCAGATGGAGAGTATATCGTAGTTGGAGATAGACGCGTAAGAGTATACGCAGAAAAAGATCCAGCAATGTTACCATGGAAGGATTTAGACATTGATGTAGTATTTGAAAGTACAGGTTTATTTACCAGTGATGAAAAAGCAATGGCTCATATTAACGCTGGTGCTAAGCATGTTATTATCTCTGCTCCTGCAAAAGGAGACTTAAAAACAATTGTTTATAATGTTAACCATGAAATATTAACAGGAGACGAGAAAATAATAAGTGCTGCTTCTTGTACAACAAACTGTCTAGCACCTGTAGTAGATGTTTTAGACAAAGAATTTGGTATTGTAAAAGGATATATGACGACTGTTCATGCCTATACAAATGATCAAGCATCACTAGATATAGCACATAAAAAAGGACATAAGGCTCGTCGTGGTAGAGCATGTGCAGCTAATATTGTACCTGCTTCTACAGGAGCTGCTTCAGCAATTGGTCTAGTTTGTCCTAATTTAGCAGGAAAACTAGATGGAACTGCAATGCGTGTACCAGTACCAACTGGTTCAGTAGTAGATTTAACTCTTGAATTGGGAAGAAATACAACAGCTGAAGAAATCAATGCAGTACTAAAAGCTCACACCAATGAAACACTAGAATATACAGAAGATCCAATTGTATCTTCAGATGTAATTGGTAGAAGATGTGGCTCTTTAGTAGATGCTTTATCAACTAGTGTTCTAGAAGTAGATGGACGTCAATTAGTAAAAGTCGTTTCATGGTATGATAATGAAATGAGTTATACAGCACAAATGGTTAGAACTGCAAAATATTTAATGAATAGATAAAAGGAGAGTTTTATGAATGGATTTGTTATTTCCTTAGTAGGAATAATTGTATTTATAATTTTAATATCAATCAGACAGATTAATGAGTATGAAAGAGGGATCTTATTTACTTTTGGTAAATTTTCTAAAGTACTAACACCAGGTTGGCAAATCGTATTACCAATCATTCAAACTTATAGAAAAGTTGATATAAGAACCAAAGCGGTAGATGTACCAGAACAAGAAACAATTACCAAAGATAATGTTTCTATTCGTATCAATGCTGTTATTTATTACAAAATATTTGATGCTGGAAAAGCAATTTGTGAAGTACAAGATTATTACTACGCTGTTAGTCAACTTGCTCAAACAACAATGAGAAATGTAGTTGGTTCTGTTACGTTAGATGAATTATTAAGTGAAAGAGAAAAAATATCAATTGGTATTTGTGAAGTAATTGATAAAGAAACAGACCCTTGGGGAGTAAAAGTTGAAAACGTAGAATTGAAAGACGTAAGTCTACCAGAAGAAATGAAGAGGGTTATTGCGAAAGCAGCAGAAGCAGAAAGAGAAAAACAAGCAATCTTAACGAAAGCACAAGGAGAAGTTGAAGCTGCCAATAGTCTATCTCAAGCTGCTAACATGATGGGATCTACTCCAGGAGCTCTACACTTAAGAACATTATCAACATTAAATGACTTAAGTTCTGATCAGTCTAATACGATTATTTTCGCCATCCCAATAGAGGTTTTAAAAGCCGTAGAGGGAATAAATCAAAAATTAAATAAAGAGAATAATAATCAATAGAATATGCAAAGAAAAGAGAAATAATTGGCTTTCTCTTTTTTTCATGCAAAAAAAATGGTATAATTTGAATAGTTAGGAGAGATTTCAATGAAAACAATAAAAGATTTAGAAATTGAAAACAAAAAAGTAATAATAAGATGTGATTTTAACGTTCCAATAAAAGAAGGGAAAATAGTAGATGATACACGTATTGTAGGAGCATTAGAAACAATCAAGTACTGTTTGGATAAAAATGCCAAAGTAATACTTATGTCTCATCTAGGAAGAGTAAAAGAAGAAGCAGATTTAGAAAAAAACAACTTAGAGCCAGTTGCCAAAAGATTATCAGAATTATTAAAAAAACAAGTTTTATTTAGTCCAAAAACAAGGGGGGCAGAATTAGAAAACATGATTTCTAATATGCAACCAGGAGATGTTTTATTAATCCAAAATACAAGATATGAAGATTTAGATGGCAAAAAAGAAAGTGGAAACGATGAAGAATTAGGTGCCTACTGGGCCTCTCTAGGAGAAGTATTCATCAATGATGCATTTGGTACTATTCATAGAGCTCATGCATCAAACTGTGGGATAGCAGCACACCTACCAAGTGCAGCAGGATTCTTAATTGAAAGGGAACTAAATGCTTTGAGTATTTTAGAAAATCCACCACATCCATTTGTAGTAATATTAGGAGGAGCAAAAGTTGCTGATAAGATAGGTGTAATTGAAAACCTAGTCACTAAAGCAGACAAGATATTAATTGGTGGAGGGATGGCGTTTACCTTCTTAAAAGCAAACGGTTTAGAAATCGGAAAGTCTTTATTAGATGAAGAAAACTTAGATTTTTGTAAGAATATACTAAAGGATTATTCAGATAAAATCGTATTACCAACTGATTTTGCCGTAACAAATGAATATACAAATGATGAGGAATATCGAGTTAGAACAATTGAAGATTTTCATTCAGATGAAATGGGATTAGACATTGGAAATCAAACATTAGAAGAATTTAAAAAGATTATCTCAACAGCTGCCATTGTTATTTGGAATGGGCCTTTAGGAGTATATGAATTTGATAAATACAAAAAGAATACATGTGAATTATTAGAATATATTGTTCAAAATAATATTAAAGCAATTCTAGGTGGAGGAGACATCGTTGCAGCTGCTACAACAGCAGGATATAAAGATAAAGTTTACCATGCATCAACAGGAGGAGGAGCAACGTTAGAATACTTAGAAGGAAAACAATTACCAGGGGTTGAAGCAATTAAATAAAAATTGTAAGTAGGTGAAGAAAATTGGCTTCAGAAAAATTTGTGGTAGTAGATCCATTGAATGAGGAACATAGAAGAAAACTAATAGGCTTTGAAAATCAAAATGATCTTTTAACTAGTATAATAGGACCAATAGACCAATTACACACTGATTTGTCAGAAGGAACACCTTACGAACAAAAAAAAGATGACAATAATATAGAAACCGATTTTATGTTAGAAAAAGATTCAAGAATCATAGATTATTGTCATATTCATGGCGAAAGAGACATTAAAACATGCAGGATTACAATTCCTGTACTAAAAAAAAGAGAAATGAAAAGAAAGATATTACTACTTGCAACAGATTATGCAATGAGGGTTTTAGAAATGGAAGAGGTTTTTATTAATTTAAATCCTCAAGAAAAAGAACTATCTGTCTTTCTAGAACGAGAAGGTTATGAATCTCTCGGAGCTTTAGACGGAAATACATTATTTTTAAAAGAAAAAGGAATGCAAAAAGGAATCAATCATGAAAATATTAAATAATCTAAAGAAAAATACAATTTTACTTTTAATTATAACAAGTATCGTTTTATTTGTAGTATTAAAAGATGACTGGCAAGAGATTATTCATGCTTTTCAACATATAGATATAAAATACGCTATTCTAGCTGTATTTCTTTTTTCTTTATCCGTAACAATAAAAGGTTATATTAACTATTTGATTACGAATAATAAAAAGAAAGTTAGTTTTCGAGAATCCGTAAAACACAGTTTGATTACTCAGTTTTTTAATGGAATAACCCCTTTTGCAACAGGTGGCCAACCTATGGAAATCTACATGTTAACGGAACATGATATATCTCTTGCAAATGCAACAAATCAAACGATTCAAAGTTTTATATTTTATCAAATAGCTCTTGTAATATGTGGCATTTTAGCCGTTATTTATAATTCTATTTTCCATATTTTCCCAAAAGTCAGATTATTACAATACCTAGTATTAATAGGATTTATTATTAATATAGGAGTAGCAGTTGTATTAATAATGATATCGTATTCAGAAAAAGTAACAAATAAGCTAAGTAATATAGCGATTAGGATTGTAAAAAAAGTAAAAGGAAAAGCAGATGAAAAAGCGATAAAAAAATTATTTGAAGATTACTATAATGGGTTCAAAGAATTAAAAAAGAGAAAAGGATTATTTACAGTCGGAATTTTATTGAATATAGCAAGTCTTCTTTGTGTTTATAGTATTCCCTTATTTATTCTGTATAGTATGGGAGATTTCACAAGCTTAACATTAGTAGAAGCACTTACAGCATCAGCCTATGTTTATGTAATAGGAGGCTTTGTACCAATTCCAGGAGCTAGTGGTGGAATTGAATATAGTTTTACTCAATTTTATGGTAATTTTATTGGATTAAATATCATATCAGCCGTTCTTCTGTTATGGAGAACTATAACATATTATTTTGGAATCATTATAGGAGCGGTATTATTTAATTTCGAAAAGAAGGTGAAAAAATGAGAATCGGAATTTTTACAGAAACATATACACCATATATTAGTGGCTTGGTAACCAGTGAAGTTATGTTAAAAAATGCTTTAGAGAAGCAAGGCCATGAAGTATATGTTGTAACAGCAAATTTAGAGAGCTTCAAATATGAATATAATGAAAAAGAACGAGTTTTAAAAGTTCCAGGAGTTCCTACGGGAATATATGATTCTCGATTAACAAGTATTTATCCTGTTCGAGCGGTCAACAAGATAAAAAGTTGGCATTTAGATGTGATTCATTCTCAGACAGAATTTGCCATAGGTACGTTTGCTAGACTGTTTGCTAAACAGTTTAATATACCATTAGTTCATACCTATCATACAATGTATGAAGATTATATATACTATATAACAAAGGGATATTTTGATAAATCTAGTAAAAAATTAGTAGAGTATCTAACAAAGTTCTATTGTGCTACAACGGCAACAGAACTAATTGTACCAACAAATAAAATATACAAATTATTCAAAGAAAAATATAAATTTGAAAAAAATATAAACATTATTCCAACAGGAATAGAAGTAGAAAGATTCTATAAAGAAAATATAAAAGAAGAGGAATTAGAAGAATTAAGAAAAACGCTAAGAATTAATAAAAAAGACTTTGTAATTCTTTTTGTAGGAAGACTAGCAGAAGAAAAGAATATTGAATTTCTAATAAACTCTCAAAAAAAATTACATGGTAAATATAAAAATATAAAACTCATTCTTGTGGGTGATGGTCCAGATAAAGAAAAATATGAAGATATGGTGCAAAAATTGGATCTTGAAGACAACGTAATATTTACAGGAAAAACTGCATGGGGTGATATGCCATACTATTATCATGTTGCCAATGTGTTTGCAACGGCTTCAAAAACAGAAACACAAGGTTTAACAATAATAGAAGCAATGGCGTCCAATGTAGTACCTGTTTGTATGAGAGATGAAGCATTTCAAAGTATGGTTACGGAAGATTTAGATGGGTTATTCTTTGAAACGCAAGAAGAATATGAAAAAATAATAATGCACTTGTATGAAAATAAGTCAGAATTAGAAAGATATGATCGACAAGCAAGAATTCAAGCAGAAACCTATAGTTCCAAATATTATGGTGAAAGAGTATTAGAAGTATATAATAGAGCAATCCGAGAAAAACAAGAAGAAAATCGATATGGAATTATTTCTAAGATTGTTAAAACAATAAAGGAGAGATTAGATAAATGATAGTAGCATTAAATAATAAATGTAATTTAAAAAAAGATGAGTATTTAGAATATATCAATCAACTAGATAGTATTTCCTCATCTTCTCAATTAATCATTTGTCCTACTTTTTTAAATGTAGGAATGAAAGAGGTTCACAATGTAAAACTAGGAGCTCAAAATGTCAGTGCAAAAGAACAAGGTGCACATACCGGAGAAGTGTCATCTGACCAATTAAAATCTTATGGAGTTCAATATACAATTGTAGGGCATAGTGAAAGAAGAGAAAGTCAAAAAGAGACAAATGCTGAAGTTCATGAAAAATTAGTTCGCCTTTTTGAACAAGATATCACACCAATTTTATGTATAGGAGAATCCCTTGAGGAACGCCAAGCAAATCAAGTAGAAAAAGTGTTGGAGGAAGAACTAACAACAGCGATAGAGGGATTAACAGAAGAACAAAAAGAACGATTAATAATAGCTTATGAACCAATTTGGGCTATTGGGACAGGAGTAATCCCAACCAATGAAGAAATAAGAGACGTATTTTTATTTATTAAAAAATATTTACCAACAAGTAAGATATTATATGGTGGAAGTGCCAATGATGAAAATATTGATACATTAAAAGAAATAAAAGAAATTGATGGATATTTGTTAGGTGGATTAAGTCTAAAAATAGAAAAACTGAAAGTATTTTTAAGTAAATGTGAATAAGAAGTTTGCAAGTTGAAAAAACTTGTTTTTTTCTTCTTTAATTTTTAATCAGCATATTATATAATGAAAATGCGTGATAAAGATAAGAAGGGAGAAAAAATGAAAAAAACAAGACTTTTCGTTATCGATGATAATGAAAGTTCAGTGGGTCTGGTAAAAGAATACTTTAAAAAGATTCCGGATATTGATGTTTCGATAACAGCGAAAGATGGAAGTGAAGGGATTATCCTTCTCGAGCGAAAGCAAGAGGAGTTTGATATGATCCTATTGGATCTGGTTATGCCTAGGAAGGATGGAATTAAAGTATTGGAATATATTCAAGACAAGAATATAGAAAAGAAAGTAATTGTTTTAACATCTTATAATGCCCAAGATACTATAAGAAAGGTATCTTCATTAGGAGCTAGCTATTATATGTTAAAACCATATAAGTTTTCTGATCTAGAAATGGTTATTAGAGAATTATCTAAACAGGAATTCGAGGGAGGAGAATTCATCAATTTATATCATAATAACTTACAGGTATCTATTACTAAAACACTTCATAAATTAGGTGTTCCTTCTCATATAAAAGGATACCAGTATATTCAAGAGGGTATTATGATGGTCTATAGAAATCCAAATATTAGGACAGGTATTACAAAAAAATTATATCCAACGATAGCTGATAAATATAATTCGACCACAATAAGGGTAGAACGTGCCATACGTCACGCAATAGAAGTAAGCTGGAATCGAGGAGATTGGGAATTGATGGAAGATATATTTGGACATAGTATTGATATAGAAAAAGCAAAACCAACGAACTCAGAATATATTATTACCATTGCAGATAAAATCAGACTAGAGTATAGAAAACCATTCACAAATAATTAAGACCGAAAGGTCTTTTTTTTATATGAGAGATGTTGCTTGACAAAAAAAAGGGGAAAAGATATACTTAATGTATAAAATATGTGAGGAGGTTACAGTTTATGGAACGAAAAATAGAAGAATATTACCACAAATGGAAAAATGATATTATTCGTAAACCATTAGTATTATATGGAGCTAAACAAATTGGAAAAACATTTTCAGTTTTAAAATTTGGTAAAGAAGAATATAAAAATACTGTATATTTCAACACAGAGAATAACAAACCTTTATTAGATTTATTTCAAAAAGAAAGAGCAACAGAAAAAATTATATTAAATCTTTCATTATTATCAGGAGAAACAATTTTAAAAGAAGATACGCTCATAATACTAGATAATGTTGTAGAAAATAGTATTGTTAGAGGCTTAAAATCATTTGGAAGTGAACATAGTAAATATCATATTATTGCAATTACATCCAAAAGAGAAAAACTAAATGAGTTTAAAGGTGAAGAATTACAATTTAAAAGTATGAGTGCTATGGATTTTGAAGAATTCTTATGGGCTAAAGAGGAAAAAAGCTTATCAGAATTAATTCGAGAATCATTTATGAAAAGAAAAACTTGTCCATTCCATAAAGTAGCCTTGGATTTGTTTCAAGAATATATGGAAACAGGAGGGCTTCCTGAAGTCGTAATAGCAAGCATAGAGGGGAAAACAAGTAGTGAATTAGATGCTATTAAGCAAAAGATTTTAGATATCTATAAAAAGGAAATAGCTTTAAATAATAATTTAATTGATATTCCAAGAGGATTAGAAGTTATGAATTCACTTCCTGAACAATTGAAAAAAGAAAATAAAAAATTCCAATATGGGTTAATGGGAGCTGGAAAAAGAGCAAAAGAATACGAAAGCAGTATTAATTATTTGGTAAATAATCAAATCGTATATAGAAGTTATAAAATTAAAACCGTTAAATCTCCACTAAGTAGTTGCAAAGAACCGGATAGTTTTAAACTATATGCTTGTGACGATGGACTTTTGTATTCAATGCTTCATCTAAATAGCAAACAATTTTTAACGGACGAAAATATTAAAGAAATCCTATATGAAAACCATATTGCCAAAACTTTAGCAGAAAGTGGTTATGCTTTATATTATTACCAGTCAGAAGGAAAAGCTGAAGTAAACTTTGTCATTCAAAATAGAATGGGCCAAATCATACCAATTGAATTAACAACCAAAAGTAATTCAAAGGCCAAATCTTTATCTGTATTTATGAAAAAATTCACGGTAATTCAAGCATACAGAGTAACAGAAAACAATTTTTCAACAAAGAAAGACGTACGATACATACCTATTTATGCAACATTTTGCCTAAATGACATGAAACGATAAAAAAAGACAATATCAATTGTCTTTTTTTGATTCAATAGATATTTATTGTTGAACTAATTCGTCCATATTGATCTCAAATAATAGCCCTGGAGAAATATCTAATGCAACAGATATTTTCCATAAAGTATCTACGGAGAATGATTTTTTTCCTTTTTTGGATTCATTTCTTCTTATGAACTCATGGGAAACACCCACTTTTTCAGCAAGTTCTGCTTGCGTAATACCAGCTTCATTTCTGTATTTTTTAATATTTCTTGAGATTTGTTCATAAATATTGATTTCATACTTATTCATATTATTCCTCCCATAAAAACTTACTACTAATATTATGACGTAAAAAGAAAAAAATATATGTAAAGTAGAAGATTACATGCTATTTTTTTTGATATTGACAATAATTTCTTCTAAATGATAGAATAAAAACAGAAAAATAAAGGAGAATGAAAATGGAAGAAGAAACAGTTCAAACGAAACCTAAAAAATCAAATGGAAACAAAGTCTTAGTATTAATCATTATAATATTGTTTATATTATTAGGGGCTTGTGGATATTACATATTTACAGAAAAGAAAGAATCAAATAAGAAGAATCAAGATGAAGTAGAAAAGAATACTAAAAAAGAAGATATTAAAGAAGAACAGAAATTAGAAGAAATAGAGTTAACGGACACATTAGTGACAGATGCGATTAAAACAATACCATATCATGATTGCGCTGGAATAGAATTAAAATTGGATAAAGTAGATCGGAGCATTAGTGAATTTACTGAGGAAGAAAAATTAAATATGATTTTATCAATCTATTCAAGTTCATTTATTAAAACGGCCATGGATTCTAGCACTTATACAATAGAAGAAAAAGAATTAGAAAAATACTTTGATGACTTAAGCTTCTTAAATAAATTTAGACCTGCTATTGATACGTCTTATAAATGGGAAACGAAAGAGCCTGCTCATGAAGGAGCAAATATTCTTGAAGATTACATTTATCCAGTTTATATGAAACTAGAAGATAATAAAATATCAGCCACAGTATATCCAACTGGTTGTGAAGGACCAATGTACAAAGGAGACGTTCTAAGAGCTACAAAAGCAATGAAAAATGAAGAGATATTAGAAATTGAGTTTGTTCACCATTATCGAGGAGACGCAACATTTGATGAAAAGGCTAATACCTTTATTTATCCAATTTATAAAAATAAAGAAGATACGACTCCTATAGAACAATTATCATCGAGTCAATATACGGATTATAAATTTGATGAATCTAAATATGACGGATATAAAATAACATATAATATTAAAAACAATAATTTAAAACTTCAAAGTATTAAATATTTGAACAAAGGAAACTAGCATTTAATTGCTAGTTTTTTTTAGAAATTCTTTTAAAAGAAAATTAACAAAAAAAAACACTTGCATTTGTTGATATTACTTGATATAATTAATTACGTGTGACTGCTTAGATGTGCGAGGTTGTCGATAC
>CACZOQ010000125.1 GCA_902782835.1 uncultured Erysipelotrichaceae bacterium
ATTTCTGCTTCTTCTTTTCTCTTTTCATCAGCTTCTTTATTTTCTTCTGCTTCTTTTCTCATTCTTTCAATTTCTTCTTCGCTTAAGTTTGTTGTAGAAGTAATTGTAATAGATTGTTCTTTATTTGTTCCTAAGTCTTTTGCTGTTACATTAACAATACCATTAGCATCAATATCAAATTTAACTTCGATTTGTGGTACTCCACGTGGTGCAGGTGGGATATTCGTTAATTGGAAGTTTCCAAGAGTCTTATTATCAGCAGCCATTGGACGATCTCCTTGTAGAATATGAATATCTACGCCTGGTTGATTATCAGCAGCTGTTGAGAAGACTTCAGAATGAGAAGTTGGGATTGTTGTATTTCTTGGAATTAAGGTTGTCATAACTCCACCTAATGTTTCAACTCCTAATGATAATGGAGTAACGTCTAATAGGACAATGTCGTTAACGTCTCCTGTTAATACTCCACCTTGAATGGCAGCTCCCATAGCAACTGCTTCATCTGGGTTTACTTCACGTGATGGTTCTTTACCTAATTCTTTGGTAATCATATCATATACCATTGGTACACGAGTAGATCCTCCAACTAATAATACTTTATTAATATCTTTCTTTGTAATTTTTGCATCTTTAATTGCTTTTCTAACTGGTTCAATTGTAGATTCTACTAAATCCGAAATTAAATCTTCAAATTTAGCACGTGTTAGTGTCATATCTAAGTGAACTGGTTCTCCATCTTCTCCTTTTGCAATGAATGGAGCAGATACTTGGGTAGATACCATTCCTGATAAATCTTTCTTTGCTTTTTCTGCTACTTCTTTTAATCGTTGCATTGCCATGTTGTCATCTCTTAGATCAATACCATTATCTTTTTTGAATTCTTTTACTAAATAATCAATGATTCTTTCATCAAAATCATCTCCACCTAAGTGGTTATTACCAGCTGTTGATTTAACTTCGAATACTCCATCTCCTAATTCTAGAATGGATACATCGAATGTTCCACCACCTAAGTCATATACTAGGATTGTTTGTCCTTCTTCTTTTTCTAGACCGTAAGATAATGCAGCTGCGGTTGGTTCATTGATAATTCTTTCTACCTCTAAACCAGCAATTTTACCAGCATTCTTAGTTGCTTGACGTTGTGCATCATTGAAGTATGCTGGTACAGTGATAACTGCTTTTTCTACTTTTTCTCCTAAGTATGCTTCTGAATAATCTTTTATATAAGACAAGATCATGGCAGAAATTTCTTCTGGGGTATATTTTTTACCTTCTAATTCTACTTTTTCAGCAGTACCCATTTTTCTTTTAATGGAACTTACTGTATTAGGATTTGTAAGAGCTTGTCTTTTAGCAGATTCTCCTACAATTCTTTCTCCTTTTTTAAATGCTACAACAGATGGAGTCGTTCTTCCTCCTTCTGGATTTGGTATAATTTTTGGTGCTCCTGCTTCTAGAACAGCAGCACATGAATTTGTTGTTCCTAAGTCAATTCCTATAATTTTACTCATATATTATCTCTCCTTTATTTTTGATTAATTTTAACAGATGCAGGTCTAATTACTCGATCCTTTAATTTATATCCTTTCAATAGAACTTCTAGTACTACTTCGTCTTCTTTATCTTCTACACATTCTGTAAGTAATGCTTGTTCTTGATTTGGATCGAAAACTTCTCCTACACGATTTATTTCAGTAACTCCAAAACTCTGTAAGGTGCTTTTTAAATTTTCATATATCATTTCAAAACCACTTAAATATTTCTTTATTTCTTCTGAAACATCTTTATTCTTTAATGCTCTTTCAAAATTATCAATTGTATTGATTAAATCTTTTATAATATCTTGATTGGCATATTTTAAAGCATTTTGGGTTTCTTCGTCTTTTCTTTTACGATAGTTTACTAAATCAGCCTGAGCTAATTTTACTTTTTCTTGTAATGTTTTATTTTCAGCAGTTAAGGTACGAATCTCTTCTTCTAATTTTAACATTTCATTATTCTTCTTGGTGTCTTGCTCTAACTCTTTTGTCTCTTCTAGCAATTCTGGGTTTTCGTCCATTCCTACTTTCTTTTCTTTTTTTTCTTTTTTACTCATAAAAGCCTACCTTTCTATATTTTCTTTCATATACTCTAATAGGCCAACAACGCGATCATATTCCATTCGTTTTGGTCCAATAATGGCGATAGTTCCTTCTTCATTTCCTTTCTTAAATTTGGTTTGAATGACGGTTACATCGCTATCAATGTTGTTTTCGTTTCCAATATAGACTTTTATATTATTGTCGTTATCTTCTTCAATATTTTTTATAATTTCTTGATCTTCTAATTTATTAAAGACGGTTTTTATTTTTTCAATATTGGATGAAAATTCTGGTTGTTCTAACATCTTATGTCTTCCCATAATATTAATTTCTTGATTTGTAAAATCCGTAAATACATTATAGAAAGCATTATATAATTGTTCATGTTGTTTGACATAGTTGCCAATGATTGGTTTGATTTCAAACTCCAACTTATTACCAACTTCATCAATTGGAGTTCCGGAGATTAAGTTATTAATTAGACCAACCGTTTTTCTAACTTCTTCTAAAGATACATCTTGAAGCTTAATATTTTTGTGTTCAACATGTCCTTTATCGGTAACGATAATAACGGTTAAATTTTCTTCATCAATCGGAATTACTTCTACTTGTTTTAGAAGATTCTCATGAGATTTTGCTCCTAGCACTACTGTTGTGTAGTTCATCATATCCGATATTACTTGCAATGACTTGGTAATAACATCCGATAGAGCTAGTTGTTGATTTCGAAAAACAATTTGTAACTTTAACATATCTTCCGCATTCATTTTCTTTAGTTCCATTAGATTATCTACATAATATCGATAACCTGCTTCACTAGGAACACGACCTGAAGATGTATGTGTTTTCTCTAATAATCCTAGACGTTCTAGCTCTCCCATTTCATTTCTTACCGTTGCGCTTGAGCAATTGATTTCTTTCGAAATTACTTTTGAACCAACGGGATTGGGAGATTTGATATAACGTTCTACGATAGACTTTAAGATTTTATTTTGTCTTTCTGTCAACATAACATCGACCTCCTAGCACTTTTTTCATTTAAGTGCTAAATATAGTCTACTCTTCTTTTTAGCACTTGTCAAGTAAATGTGCCAAAAAAAATTAAGTAGTTTTTCTACTTAATTTAATAGTCTAATTTTACTAGTTTAAATCGTTGTGTTTTATTATTATTGATACCAATAATTAAACGATTTTTATACGAAGTATCAACTGCTCCATTGCTCTCTGATGATATAACCATTAGGTTTCCAGTATTTTGTGTTGGTTCAAATTTTGCAACGGGTGTTGATATTGTATAAGTTCCATCTCCAATTGATGATATTTTCCATATTTGTGGACCGTTTCTTGCATAATTATTGAAACTTGTATTACTACTAATCGCATTTCCTAGTTTATTTTCATCACTAATGATATTAAAGGATTTATATCTAGCTAGTTCTAGGATTTTAAATTCATACGTACTAGGATCTGCTGCATTATATCCAGGACTTACTTTTGTGTCTGTTATGACTTCAATTGACCATTTTTGACGGTTGAATCCTTGTAGTGGCTCTAAAGCAATCGGGTTACTATCTTCTTCTAGTGTTTTTGGAGCTGTTAGAACTTTTCCTTCTGCTGTAACAGGTATTATGTAATAGTTACCAGAAGTTGGAATGTTTTCTGTTGAATCATATTGATAAGCAGATATATGAGTTCCCGTTACCGTTTCTGTTTCAGATAATTCTGTTGGTTTTTTCAAGTATTTCCATTCTGAACCTATCATTACTTGGATCGAATGATTCTTTAAATCTTGTCCTACTATCCCTTCATGCCAAACAGCTATTTCGTCTACTTTAGTGTCATAACCTCCTAGAGATATTTTACGACATCCTGTTCCATCTGCCTGAAGAGTTCTATTAGCTGCAATATCGTTACCGTTTTGGATAACGGCTATTTTAGTTGCTTCGCCTCCTGGATTAGCAACACAGTCTTTTACTTCTTTGATGGCATTGAATTTGGTATTAGCCTTTGGCAATTCTGTTGTATTTCCCTTAAAGACTAGTCTTTCGATTCTGGCATGACCATCGCCAATATTGACTCCTGGTAGCATCATACCATCTAAAAAATAATATGCCGTTCTTGCACCAGTTGCTATAGCCTCACCTGTTTCTTCATCAATTTGAGCTTCTGTATATGTATAAAGTGGTGAATTTTGAATGGCACCATTTATAATTGCTTTACTACCAGCATAACCTGAGATAAAGGATACTCCTCCTACTCCAGAATTATTACTTGCGTAGTATCCATCTCCACCACCGTTCGTTCCTACAGGTGATGCAGCTGCTGTTTGAGTAACTGTACTTCTGGTATATGTTGTTGGATATCCAACTAGCGTTCCATTGGTCCCTGCATTTGTTAAATTACTATCATTTAATGATACGAAAGCAGCTCCTTTGGAATACATTCCTTCACTATATCCATATAGAGTTCCGCCACCAGCTTTAGCGCCTGTTCCACCTCCAGCTGCTACCATAATTCTTGTTCCATAAGAATTTGGATCATTATAACCCCCATTTAAGATACGAACATCGGTTTCTTTTCCTCTTCCAGAATCTTTTTTACCGACATAAAAATATAAAACATTTCCTTCTTCTAACTTTATAACCCCAGATGTGTAAGCACCATTCCCTCCATTTGGTCCACCTTGTGTTCCCCATAGTTCAATCCGATACCAACCAGATTGACCTTCTGGTATGACATATTCTTGACCAACTGGGTTACCAGAGGTTTCTAAAGCAGAAAATGATGTTTCTGTTTTACTAAAACGATTTAACTCATCTTCAATACTTTTAGAAAGTTGCGAAGCGTTAGAACGAGTTGTTGACATGGTTGCCATTAATATTGCAATTAACAAGATACCCATAATGGACAATCCATATATAACGGTTGATATTGCAAACCCCTTATTATTCAATCTTTTCATCGAATCACCATCTATTCTAATATGTATTTTATCACATTTTTTTTAGAATGACTATATATTTATCTCCATACTTTTTTTCTTTTTTTATTTCATACTGATCAGGTACTTTTATTTTTCTGATTTCATCACTTTCACAAATGATTAGACCATTATCTTTTAATATATTTTTTTCTTCTATGAAAAAAACACTCTTCTCCACATAATCTGTTTTATATGGAGGATCTAAAAATATTAAATCAAATTTTATCTTTTCATCTGAAAACATTTGAATCGCTTTTAGATAATCCATTCCATATACTTTTGCATGTTCTTCTTGTAACATCTTTAAATTTTTCTCAATTGTTTTAACAGCAATTTTATTCGAATCTACAAAGTATACAAACTCGGCTCCTTCACTTAAAGCTTCTATTCCTAAGTTTCCGCTTCCTGCAAATAAATCTAATACTGTACTTTCTGGAATGTAGTCTTGTATCATGGCAAATAAACTTTCTTTGACACGATCCATTGTAGGTCTTGTTCCTACCATATTATATCCATCTAGTACTCTTCCTTTATATTTACCACTAATGACTTTCATGACAGTCTTTACTCCCTTTTGTTAATTTTTTTAATTCTTGATTGATTTCCATAATTAAAATATTAAGATCTGTTTCTTTTTTCTTATATTCTCTATATTTTTTATTTTTAATGATCTCTTCTTTTATAGATTCATCTTGTTTTTCTTTATATTTTTGAATCATTTCTAATAATTCTGTTTCTTTCATCATTTCTTCTTTCGCTTGAATTATCTCTTGTACTGGTTCACTTTGATTTAATGATTCTTTTAATTTTTCAACTTTTTCTATTAATTCTTCCATGTATTTATTGTATCATAAAAAAAGAAGATTTTACTCTTCTTTTGTGTCTAGAAAGTCATCAATTGTCATCAATCTGTCATCAATCTCTTGTAGAGATATTTTTTCTTTTTTAGAAGGTTCTTCTTCTAATACTTTAATAATTTTTGGTTCGTCTTCCTCTTCTATTAGTTTTTCTTGATGTTGAGTTGCTCTAACTAATACAGGGATAAGATAAGCACTAATAATTTCTTTTTTCGATATTTGAGTTCCTGTTGAATAACGATCGGCGATTGGTAATTCCGTTAGTTTGATGGTCTCAACATCATCGTTTTGTATTCCAATATGATTTCTAGGATCTTCTATGAAGGTTGTTAGAACATAATATGGATTTGATTTTACTTCTCTTAATACTTGAATTCCTCGACGGGTTCTCGTTGATAATTCAAATTCTGATAGACGTACTCTCTTACCAGTTCCTTTGGTTGTAATAATGGAAATGAATTCTTGTTCTTGATAAGAGAAGTTATTCATAGAAACTAAATAATCATCTTTTAATTTCATGGCTTTGACACCAGCAGCTTTTACTCCAACAACTGGTATTTCTTCGGTTTTAAAGCTTAAACCATAACCCGTATTTGTTGTTAGGAAAACAGTATCATATTCTTCTAATAAAACACTCATTACTTGATCATTATCTTTTAATTTCATACAACTCGTTGCTTTATTATAACGTTGTAATTTGAATTCTTTTAATGGAGAACGTTTAATCATACCTTCTTTGGTAGCAATCATAATATTTTTATCACCTTCAAAGTCATAAGCAGGGATTGCTGTTATGATGGTTTCTTCTCCTGGTACTTCAATTACATTGCTTACATGTTTTGGCATATCTTTCCATTTTAAATCCGGAATGATATGAACTGGAATATGAAGATAATTACCACCAGAAGTAAAGACTAAGATTGTATCTGTTGTATTCATTTCATATAAGCCCATGATGTAATCATTTTCTTTTAAGATAATGTCTTCTGGATTTGATGATGTATAACTTCTAAAGGATGTTCTCTTAATATAGCCATCTTTTGTTACTGCTACTACAACATCTTCTTTTGGTATCATAGCTGTTTCATCTATTTTAATCTCAGTTATTTCATCTTTAATATCAG
>CACZOQ010000126.1 GCA_902782835.1 uncultured Erysipelotrichaceae bacterium
AGATTATTATTATAAAGATCCATTTTTATCTAATGTTCAACTTCGAAGGGGATTTCAGCAAGGCAATGATTTATTCTCTATGGTATTAAATGAAGAATTATTTGGTACATTAGAAGCTGCTGAAAATATTTCTACTATTTCTCTTCAATGTGATATGGATTTTTTTAGAAGATTCTTATTTTATTCACAAAAAGAATTAAAAAATAAACTTCCGGTTTCTGTTCGAAGAGACATAGAAGCATATCGATATAATGCTTTATATAGTCGTAAAATTTTAGAGTGTTATTTAACACGAGATATTCAAGAGGCTGAATTAACAGATTCATCTCGTTGTTTAGTTTTTAATCATAATGAGCAAGATGTTCAATCATTGTATCATAATTATTTTGTCCCTACTGCCTTAAATAGTGTTAGTGAACTTATGCAAGATTGTATTTCAAATAAAAAGAAAAGTTTCAATAGCAATCTTATTCTTCACTTATTATCATTACGAGCAGCTTTAGATTTAATGAATGAGTCTGATCAAGCTATGATTATGGAACGTTTAAATGCATATTCCTACTTTTTCCCAGATCCTCAGTCTATTGAAAAATGGAATATGATTCTTCAAAAGTTTGAAGAAATGTCTCAAAAAGGATCTGGTGCTGAAATATATGAAAAAAAATAAGCTTTTGGCTTATTTTTATATTATCGACTATTCCAACTTTCAGGTACTAGGATTAGAGAACCCAATCCCCAACTACCTTCGCGAGCTTTTTGATTTGCATATCGGAAAAAACCGTTTAAATCTTTACAATAGGGATCGTTCGGATCAAATAAAGCACAATCTACAACCGCTATATGGAGATGAATTCCAGTAGAATTACCAGTAGTTCCCATTTGCCCTAGAGCATCATTAATGGTAACTTCTTTTCCTTCATACAACCCACTGGCATAACGAGATAAGTGAGCATATTGGGATGTATATTTTTTTCCGTCTACATTATGTAGTACTGTTACTACTAATGCTCCTGCAGCATCTGTATAGATTCTTGAAATAACCCCATTGGCAACTGGAAAAATTGTTTCACTAGAACCTCTTGGACTCGTAATATCATAAGCAGCATGTCCAAAATGAGGATTTTGCGTTACTCTCCCCATTTCTGTTGGTAGATGCCAAATCACTCTTGGTGCTTCTGCTGGTGCAGCATGAATTGCTTGTGGTGTTCCCACTTCTTCTAAGCTTCCTAATTTTGTAATTGGGACCTCCTCAAAATTTCCTGTTATAGGTTCCAATGATAAATTCGTTATTAGCAATGATATTAAAGAATGAGATTGTTTTTCTGTTTTGTTGGTTACTTTCACTTCTGCCATATCTTTTACATTTACGTATTCAAAATATAAATCATAAGATTCTTCTTTATCGAATGACTTTGATGTATATAAAACGATTGCTAAAACGAGTATTCCTAATGATAGAATTTTTATTAACTCTTCTCTTTTATTCTTCTTTTTCATATTCAGCCCCCGCAAGTCATGGTATATTATACGAAATCTCTGATTATTTGTCAATTTTGATAGCTATATGTCTTTGCATCCGTTTTTTTAAAATAAACATAACTTTCATAGTCCTCTAAATCTAAACTTAATAAATAAGAACAGTAATTACGAAACGGTTTTTCAGTTGCGAGACAACTAAGCATATTATAATACTTTTGTATTCTTTTTAGCTTATCCTGGTCAGTATTATCTTTTGAATTTTCTACATAATCCCCTAAATATTCTAGTATTTTTTCTGAATCATCAGGACAGATTGGTAGACCATACTCACATTTAAAAAATAATGTTGTTGTTTTTTCTAAAAAGTCATTTCCTCTATTTTTAGGAGATAATTTTTTATCTAACTCTGTTTTTATGTCATACATGCTTCCTTTAGAAAAAGATTTTAATACAATATCTTCCCCTACTATTTCACATAACATTTTCGTCATCGCTACTTCGAATACATAATAATCTATTTCTTCTACTTTTGCTAAATCAAAGAAATCATTATTTAGTAGTTGAGTCATACCTTCACAAAACCAATTCGGTAAATACTTGGTGCTATTATTAAAATAAATACAATGAATCCCTTCGTGAGTTACAACATCTTTTTGATAACTATATATATATATTTTATTTTCCTTATAATTATACTCTCCTAAAACAGATGTATCTTTTCCTTCTGGTCTATCTACATAACAAAAAGCAACATTTTCTAAAGATTCATAAGCTTCTTCTTTGTTCAAATAGGGATTAGAACAAATTAAATCTGAGAATTGATATAATAATTCTTTTTCACTTTCTGTTAAATTTTCATTTTGATAAATAGCATATAGTAATAGATTGGATGAGTCTTCATAATCGATATCTAAACCTGTTCCCTCTTCTAATTGTTGCATTAGACTATCTACTACTTCTTCTTTCGCTATTAGCTTTTCTTGTTTAAAATAATTCTTTGATTGATATTGACTAAGTGGATAACGATTACATAGAGAAATCAAAGCACTTAATGATAATGCTACCGTACCTAATGTTAATAATGCTATTTGGATATTCTTTCTTCTTTCTTCTTTATCCTTTTTACGATTTCTTCTTTGTCTTCGACGTTTTACATATTCTTCATATTCTTTACATTCTTGTTCGTCTTTGGCTATTTCTTTTAATAAATCTTCTAAAGAA
>CACZOQ010000127.1 GCA_902782835.1 uncultured Erysipelotrichaceae bacterium
AGGAGGGTTTGTTATGGAAAAGAAAGACTTGCTTTTATCTGGAGAAGAGTATGGATTTGGAAATAGAGCTTATTTTGATTATTTTTTTCAGGTTTCAAAAGATTATCATTGCGGAATTGTTTTGACTATGAAAACAGAAAATCACTCAGAGGAAGTTTCTTCTTCTATTGTTCCTTTATCAGAAGAGGAGATTGCTAAAATTCAGAGTTATTGTCATTTTATAGAAAGATTGCGTCCTATAGGAGATGATAGTGCTCATCATTATGATGGTTATTCTGTTACTCTTTATGATGGTGAAACAGAAAAACTTCGTTTGGTAGAATGTTATGAGGCGCAGAAAAAATTAGAACAACTACGTGAGAGTATTCAAAATCATCATCAAGAATTAGGATCAGAGGTTATCAATAGTCTTTATTATCAATTGAATGATAAAATGTTTGCAGTGAAAGGTGTTCAAAAAGTAAAGACAGAAGGTTTATCAAAAATTTCAGAGTCGTAATAGAAAACATTGGTTTTTTATAAACTAGTGTTTTTTTTTGAGAGATATGCTACAATGTCATTATAAATAGGAGGATATATGAATATTGAAGTTCGTTTTTATCAAGAAGGAGATTTGAATGATGTTAATCAGATTCTGAAGGAAGCTTTTTCTTGTGAGAAAAGTAATTTTGTAAATGATAATATTTTTGAAATTGTTGCGACAGTAGAAGATAAAGTAGTAGGTTATTTAATGTTAACGAAAGTCTGGAATCCTATTCTTCAAAAGTATTATTGTTTGGTTGATTATGTATGTGTCTCTAGTTCTTATCGTGATGGAGGAGTTGGAAAAAAACTATTAGATTTTGCTTATCAGGTTGCGAAAGGAGAAAGTGCTATTTATTTGCAACTTACTTGTAGTCGTTTTCGAATAGCAGCTCACCATTTATATGAAAAATGTAACTTTATAAAACGTGATTCAGATATTTATCGAAAGGAGATATTATGATTTTAGATATTATTAATAAAAAAAGACTTGGGAAAGAATTAACTTATCAAGAGTTGGATAAGATTTTTAATGGGTATTTAAACGGAGATGTTTATGATTATCAAATGTCTAGTTTATTGATGGCTATTTGTATTAATGGAATGACGGATGAGGAGATCTTTGCATTAACCAAGATTTTTATTGATAGTGGAGATACTCTTGATTTTTCAGATATTCCAGGAATCAAAGTGGATAAACATTCTACTGGTGGAATTGGGGACAAAACGACATTGGTTATTGCTCCTATTGTTGCTTCTTGTGGAATTCCAGTTATTAAGATGAGTGGAAGAGGTTTAGGATATACAGGAGGAACCATTGATAAGTTAGAGAGCATTCCAGGATATCGCATTGATTTATCAGATGAGGAAATTTTAAAACAAGTTCATGATATTAATCTTGTAGTTACAGGCCAGACTGCTTATTTGGTACCAATGGATAAAGCTATTTATGCCCTAAGAGATGTTACGGCTACAGTTTCTTCTATTCCTTTAATAGCATCTAGTATTATGAGTAAAAAGATTGCTGGAGGAGCTGATAAAATCTTGATTGATATTAAGGTTGGAAATGGTGCTTTACTGCAAACGAAAGAAGAAGCTAAAAAATTAAGTGAATTAATGATTAAGATAGGAGAAGTTTATCATCGAGAAGTTCGGACAATTATTAGTGATATGAATGTTCCTTTGGGGAAATCTATTGGAAATAGTTTGGAAGTATTAGAAGCTATGGATGTTTTACAAGGAAAGGAAAAAGATAATAATTTTGTTGATCTTTGTTATGATTTGGCATCTGATATGATCAGTATGGGATTAAATATTTCTAAAGATGAAGCTAGAGAGATGGCTTTGCAAAAAATAAAAGATGGCTCTGCTTATCAAAAATTCTTGGATATGGTTTCTTATCAAAAAGGTAAAATTGAAAAGATAAAAGTAAGTGATAAAACACATGCTATTAAAGCTCCTACTTCTGGTGTTTTAAAGAAAATTCATGCTTTGGAATTAGGAAAAATATCCTTAGCGTTAGGGGCTGGAAAAGAAAATATGGATGATAAAATTGATTATACAGTTGGGATTCAATTACATAAATTGGTGGGAGATGCCATCAAAAAAGGTGATGTTTTGGCGACACTTTACGTCAATAAGAAGCTTCCTGAAGTTCCAATTGATAAGATTTTTACGATTGAATAAAAAAATATTTGATTTTTAGTTTTTTATGTTATAATAATTCTATAAGGTAAGGTGATTTTAATATGGAAAAAATTTATATGGACGATAATCACAGTCAGAAAAATAAAAGTTGGCTTTTTAACTTTTCGATTGTATTATCATTTGCAATTGCAATTTTTGCGGTATTTTCATTAGCAACATTTGGTGTTGTTATGAATCAAGGAACGGATGCTATTAGTTATGCTGCTCCTGCTGGAACAACTGGTGATACTTTTACGATGGATATGCCTCTTATTGAAGGGCAAAATATCAAAGTGCAGATTTTTGATGAGGAATCAAATGGAGGTAATTTTTTTAATGTTCCATTATATTATGCTAATACAACACATACGCTTCCAGTATTCTGTGTAGAGCATTCTAAAAATGCAGAACATGAAGCTGTTTACACTAAAGATGGAGTTGTAGAAGATTATGGTCTTTTATATATTTTAAATAATAGTGCTGCTAATGGTGTTGATTTAGTTGGTGATGCAATACCTGATGGATATAAATCTTATGCGAATGCTCTTATTACACAAACTGCTATTTGGGTTTATTTAAGTGAGACTCATGCTGATAAAGCTGATCATGCTAGTCATGATTTATCTCAAGAAAACTTAAATGTTATTAAAAATGCTAAGAGATTAAGTTTTACGACTGGTACTCCTGGAACTTATGATTTATCTGTTGCTGATATGAATCTTTATAATACTTATATTGCTCCATTAGTAACAGCTGCTAAAGCAGCTTCTGGTGTTAAGAAGTTATCTGTTTCAATCAACAGTGATTCTCTTTCAAAGACAGATGATGGAAAATTCTATTTATCTGATGTAATTACTGTTAATGGTAATCCAGCTAAAGATTTAATAAGCTATGATGTTACAATTAGTGGTGTAGAAGAAGCAACTATTGTTGATGAAAATGGTGAAGCTTTATCTGCTACTAATATTACTCCTGGAAAGAAATTTAGAGTTAAGGTTCCTGCTGAAAAAGTTACAGAAACTGTTCAAACTGCAACTGTTAATGTAAAAGGACGTTTTAATACTCTTACTGGTAACTACTATACAAGTGGTAACCTTCAAAAAGTTGTTTCTGTTACTGGTACTACTACCGATGTTAGTGATGGTGTTACCGTAGAATTTGTTGGGGCTCCTGACACTGGTATGAATGCTGCACAAACAATTTACTTTATCGGACTAATCGTATTATTATGTGGTGTTGGTATTGTTTATGCGAATGCAAAACCAGTTGAAAGCAAACAATAAAATTAAAAAGAGCCAATTACTATTTATTGGTTCTTTTCTTATTTTTATAGGATTGTTTTCTCTTTCATGGGATTATCTTATCCGATTAAAAGATGAGATTTATTCGGATATGAAAATATCTATGATGGATAAGGAAGTAAAACCTTCCAAAATTTCAATTACGAATGATACGATTACAGATGCTCCTGTTGCGGAAAATGTAAATGCTTCTGATAATTCAAACAATTATGTGATTGATTACAGTAAGTATTTGGGTGTTTTGGAAATCCCCAAAATTGGTTTAAAAAGGGGTTTCTATGATATTGGTTCAAGATATAATAATATACAATATAACGTAACTATGGTAGAGGGGTCTTCTCTTCCTACGGTACAGAATGGTAATTTAATATTAATGGCTCATTCAGGTGATGCTTATATCTCTTATTTTGCTTATCTATATCGTTTGGAAATTGGAGATTATGCGTATATTACATATGCTGGTCAAAGATTCCCTTACCAAATCGTTAATATTTATGAAGTAGAAAAGAATGGGGTTGTTGCGATACGTAGAAATGCTGAACGCACTTCTTTGACGCTGATTACCTGTACTAAAAATAATGCTTATACTCAAACGGTTTATGTTGCGGAACTTGCTATATAGAAGAAGGTGATCTAATGAATTTATCTTTAATGGAAAAGTTTGGAATTATCTTTCGTTATTTATTTTCATCTTTTCTTTCCATTGAAATGTTCATTTTAAGTCTTCTTTTATTTTGTGTTTTAATTATTAATTTAAAACGTGATAATAAAATTATTCAGATGGTTGCAATTGGAATTTATATAGGTTTTGTTATTGGAATTCTTATTAGTTACACTACTTATGTTAAAAGCTGTGTTCATTCTTTTATGAAAGCTATTATGAATTATATTTATTTTCCATCTACTGTTGTGTATTTTTTTATAATTGTTTTTGTTACGGTTATGATTCTTTGGACTTTGTTTAGTAAAAAGATGACTTATTTTAAAAAAGTCTTTAATTATGCTTTTTTTAGTATTTTATATTTTTTCTTTATGTCCTTTATAGCATTAGCTGCTTATGATGGTGTTGATTTACTAGATACAGCTAAGTTATATCAAAATGATACTATTTTATGTTTTGTTCAGATTAGTAATTTTATATTATTAATTTGGATTCTTTATACATTGTTCTATCATTTATATAAATATTTTAAAAATAAATATGATTAAAAGATTGGTTTTCGCCAATTTTTTTTATAAAAAACTCTTTTTTTTATTGTATATTGACAATTTTTATTATAAAATTTTTATAGTATGGGGTGATTGTGATGCACTTAAAAACTAATAGAAAAGGGTTTACTTTAATTGAATTATTGGGAGTTATTGTTATTATTGGAATTCTGTCTATAGTTTCTATTTCGTATGCTTATCGTTTGATTGATCGTGCTAAAAATGAATCAACAGAACAACAGGAAAGAAATGTTTCTATGGCTGCAGAGAGTTACTTC
>CACZOQ010000128.1 GCA_902782835.1 uncultured Erysipelotrichaceae bacterium
TGATAAAAATCATGAAATTGATTTTCTAAAGTAATAGAAACAAAAGAAGAATTTGTTTGAAATAAAGACAATACTTCTTCATCTGTCAATACGGTAACAGAAGAAAGTTGAATATGATAACTTTTAAAATGTGGTTGGGGTGCATATCCTGTACTATAATCCATAACTTTTAATAATAAAGATAAAACATCACCCATAATCGTATATTCATACGTAATAATAGATTGTTCATTTTCCACAAATGGTAATAAAAATGTTTCAATATCCTCATTGATTTGCTTTACTTCCAAAGACCGAATATTAATATAAGGAATAAGAATAGAATAAGGATCATCCTTCTTTTCATACTTCGTATAAACTAAATACTCTCTACGATTTTCTTTTATAGATGAAAAGTTATCTCCAGATAAAAACCAAAAGAAAAAGAAAAGAACACAAACCAATACAATAGAGAAAAGAATGAAAAATACTATTTTAGACTGTTTCGTTTTCAACATAAATTTCCCTCCTAATTTACTCCATGAATTCTCATAATTCCCTTAATAGCATGAGAAGAACATTGGCGGTAATCAGGATCCGTTACAATTCCCCATTTAGAACCTTTTGCATGAACAATTTCATTACCATTTCCTGTTAAAATTCCAACATGTCCATCATACATTACTAAATCTCCAGCTCGAATTTCTCCTGAATTAACTAAAGAATAAGATCCAGTATCAGCCCATTGCGTATAGGTTGTTCTGGTTAGATTAATACCAAAATGTTTAAATACTCCACGCACAAAGCCACTACAATCTGTACCTGTATAAGGTAATTCTCCATTCCAAGTACCTCCCCATACATAACGTTGTCCAACAAAACTTTTAGCATATTGAACAATAGCTAGACCAGTAGCACTTCCTTGTCCAGTTCCACTACCAACATTGCCTCCAGAAGAATTAGATCCACCAGATCCATTACCAGTAGGTTTTTTCTTTCCTTTTTCGTAAGAAGATGGATCCATAAATATCTTGGATGCTTTTTTTCCATCATCATAAGAGACATAAGTATACTGATTAGCCCTAGTAATTTCTGCAGATGATCGAGCTTGTTTCCAACAAGCGGAAACCGAAAAAGAGCCTGGTAATACTCCAAGCACTGCATCCATAATAACTGGTAAGAAAAACACAATCAAAGCAGCAATATATTTATTAACAATACTTTTTACACCATTCTTCATTTCTGGATTCTTTAATAATTGATAGAACCCTATTGTACTAGCGATAATCAGCAAGATTGGTACAATAATTTGAATCAAATGAAGAACACGCTGAGTAATATTCAATACCAGTGTTAAACTCGTATCATTGCAGCAAGTTCCTAAAGTACTACTGCAATCCAATAATTGAAATTGTGACATATGATCACCTCAATTAAATCTTTTGACTAACCGCAATTCCATCCCCTATATCAAAAAACTCTGTGTTATATTGTTTATGATTTTCCAAAAATAATCGATAATCTTTAACTTTTCTAACTAATTGTCTCAAATTTCTACTTTCAATTTCTTCTGAATCTATCTGAACCAACCCATGAAAATTCATATTATCTGTAATAATAGTACCATTCTCTGATAAATTCTTTTCAAAGTATTCAAATAATTTCTGATTTTGAGCTTTCGCAGCATCAATAAAAATTAAATCATAAGTATCCTCTAAATGAACATCAAAAGCATCCTTATATAACAATTGTATTCGATCCTCTAATCCTACATTTTTAATATTTTTAAGAGCTTCCAAATATCTTTTTTCATCTCTTTCTATCGTTGTAACTGTAAGTTCAGGATCAACATTACACATCATAATAGCAGAATACCCAATCGCAGCTCCTACTTCTAAAACTTTCTTAATCCGATGTTTATGTATATAATCCGTCAAAAAAGAAATACCATCATCCATCATAATAGGAACATTATTTAATTCTGCATATTCTTTTATTTGTTTGATTTTATTATCATTTATCACTACACATCATATCCTTTGTCCATTACCAAATCCAGTCTCCCCTAGCTTTAATCTCTGCCACTAACTGATCATGTTCCCGATTTGTTTTAGAATAATAAATCTTCCCATTTTTATCAGCTACAAAGAATAAATAATCATTATCCGTAGGAGAAACACTAGCTTCAATACTGGAAACTCCAGGAGAACAAATAGGTCCTGCTGGCATTTTTCCAATCATGGTATTGCTTCTCGTATTATAAGCATTTACACTAGAAAATTGTTCTGTCGATAAATCACTTGTCATTGGTACTTGTAATCCATAATAAGTAGTAACATCACTACCTAAATTCATTTTAGAATTCAAACGATTTTGAAAAATTCCAACAATCATTTTTCTATTTTCTGTATTGGTTCCTTCTAATTCTACAATCGAAGCCATTGTTAAATAATAATGTGGATTCTGTATCATAACTTCTTTATAAGGAGTTAACTCTTTATCCATTTGATTTAACATAGTCTCAATAATATCCCTTAATGAAACATCTTTATTATCAAAATGATAAGTATTAGGAGCTAAGTATCCCTCTAAAGCATAATAAAGATTAGAATTTAAAATATCATCGGTTAAAAACCAATACTTTGGAATTAAAGATTTCAAATAATCTTGATTTTGAATTTCCAAAAGAAATTCTTCAGCACTATGATTAGTTTTCTCCCCAATAACTTGTGCATAATCTGTAATTCTCAATCCTTCTTTAAAAGTTAATTTAATCATATCCGGATTATAGGTACTACCTTTTTCTAAAGTTTCAACAATTTCATCTAAACTCATATTCTTAGAAAAAACATAAGTAGATGCTTTTAAAGAATGAATATTTTTAATCTTTACATAAACTTTAAATAAAAACTCACTATGTATTAAATCTTTTTCTTTTAATATTTTCCCAATTTTGCTAGTATTGGTCCCACTAGGTATTGTCACTTCTATTTCTTTCTGATTTCCACGTTCCACTGGTGCTACTAAGAAAAAGACAGTTCCAATAGATGCAAAAATAATCACTAAGATGATTAATAGAAAAAGAAGGGGTTTTGGTTTTCTCTTCACTTCCATCATATTTCCTCCAGAAAAAAGAAAGAGCTTATTGCTCATCTCCTTCATCTTTAGCTTCAGCAGCTTTCTTGCGAACTTCTTCTTGTAAAGTTTCTAAGATGGTTTCAATTACTTTCCATTCTTTTTCCGTCTCAATTGCTTCTAGCTTGCAATTTGGAACATCAGGATCATATATAGATGCATATACCTCAATATTTCCAGTCTCATCGCGAGTATTATCCGTATAAACAATATAATTTTTTCCCGTTTCATCACTTTCAAAAGTAAATAAAATATCGTATTCTACTTCATTTCCATTTTCATCAATCATTGTAAAACTATTCTTTTTCATTTTTCATTTCTCCTATCTAAATATGTTTGTAAGATAATAGTAGCAGCTACACTATCTACAACTTTTTTTCGCTTTTTTCTAGAAACATTTCCTTGTATTAACGTGTCAGTAGCACTTTTAGTGGTTAATCTTTCATCTTGTAAATAAACAGGAATTGTCAATATACTTTCTAATTTTTTTTGAAATTCCAGGCTCAAATTTCCTTTATCACCAATCGTATTATTCATATTCTTAGGAAATCCTAATACAATAGCATCAATAGCTAACTCATCGACCATCTTTTTTACTTCTAATAACAATCGATCATACTCTTCTTGATGATGAATTGTCTGTAAACTACTAGCTATTAATCCAGTCGAATCACTAATAGAAACCCCTAAAGATCTACTGCCTAAATCTAAACCTAAATATCTCATTGATTACTCTTCTGAAATTCTGTTAATAGAATTTCTACTATCTTAGCACGATCAATTTCTTGAATACGATTTCTCGCATCTTTATAACTAGAAATATACCCTGGATCTCCACTAATCAAGTATCCAACAATTTGGTTGGTTGGATTATAACCTCTTTCTTTTAAAGATTCAAATACTTCTCCTAATATGGATCTTGTAAATTCCGCATCAATTTCCTTAATATCAAACAAACTAGTTTGTTCTTGTGGCATATTATCACCTCACTACAATACTCTATACTAACATTCTACAATAAAAGAATGAAGAGTTCAAGCACTATAAACAAATGCAACATATAATATAAACAACGTGAAAATTCCAACAATAATCCAACCATTGGTCTTTTCAAAAGTAGTACTTTTATCCTTAACACCTAAAGCCATTGTCAGCATAGTACCACCAACTAATCCACCAATATGAGCAAAATTATCAATACCTGGCATCAAAAAGCCAATTCCTAAATTGAGAATAATTAAAGGTAATATCTGAGTACGAACAACATTTCCTAAATAAACACGATAATAGTATCCAAAATATAATAATGCACCCATTAATCCAAAAATAGCTCCACTGGCCCCAATAGAAGATCCGGAACCACCAAAAATTATAGAGAACAAAGATCCCATAATACCAGAGAAAAAGTAAATAAGAATATATTTAAAACGACCTAAAAAATTCTCAATTTGTGAACCAATAACATACAATGCATAACAGTTAAAAAATAAATGCCATACACTCCCATGTAAAAAGATACCTGTAAGAATTCGATAATACTGTCCAGCACGAATACTAGGCCCATGAACACAAAATGAATTTAACAAATCATCATATTGTCCAAACATAAGAGGTACAAAGAAGAAAATAACATTTAAAGCAATTAAGAAGTAAGTAAAATAAGAGCCCTTATTCTTAAATACCTCTTCAACTTTTTTAGCATCTTCACGATTATGTTTATTAATATCATTTGTAATTTTAGCAAATAATTCAAAACCATCCTCGTTATATTCCATCTTCTGTCCTAAATCTGGGAAAATCTTTTTAATAATATCACTTTTATTAATATCTTCCTCATCATTCACTTTAATCGCCATTAATTTAGGCTCTTCATTAATTTCTTTCGTAACATTATCTCCCATATCTAAGAAGATACTCATAACATTCATCTGTAGAGAGAATGTTTTTTTCTTAATTTTACGAATAATTTTCTTTGTTTTAAAAACATCAAAATCAAACTGTTCATCATTATGAATATAATTAGAAACAATTCGAACAACTTCACATTCTTCATCCAAATTCTCCAACCATATTTCATTTTCAACCCCTTGTAAAATAATAGGATTATAGTTTTTTTCTGTAATGAAATAATGAAGTAATTTCATAGTAAGAATATTTTTATCATCTAACAATATATCCGTATTCATAAAAATTCCTCCTAAAAAACTAATAATATTATACAATAAAACATTCAATAAAAAAAGAATAAAGAAAAAAAGAATACATTTTTAATGTTTCTTTTTTACACATTTGAAAACTAAGAAGGATTAGTTGAATACTGAATTTCCAAAACCTCATTTTCTTTTTTCTTATTTTCAATATAATCTAATTCCTCCTGAGAAGGTTGATAATGAAGCACATCAGCGGTATAATGCCAAAAATCAGGACCAAATTTAGCATATAAAACAATTGAATTTAATACCTCTCCAAAAACAATTTCAGAAAGATTCGCTTGATCAATTTTTTGTAATGTCGATTTAAAATTACTATCACTGCTTAAATCACGAATACAGTCCAAAACTAAATCAAGTGGCACTATATAGCCATTATCAAAAAGATTGAGTAATTCTTGTAATCTTGTAGGATAAACATATGCATCCATGGATTGAAGAATTGATTCATTAGGATTAACTCTAAAATTAGCCCAAGTACGAATAGAAGTATATTTTATAGGAAGTTGAACTTCAGCATTCTGATAATGAATCGAAATATAAGCGATATTATCTAATACAAAATCACTAAAGATTTCCCCTTCTTCAAGAAGTTTATCCTTTAAATCCAACAAAGAAACATACTCTTCTACATTTCGATAAACAATGGGTTCCCCATTAGATTTTCCTTCTAATGTTTTTAAATAAAGAACAATACTTACCATTCTTTTTAAAAACAAACCAAAATTATCAGATATGATTACATCAGAAAAAGATTTTTCCCTAAGTTCTAAAATCATTTGAACAAAAGAATCTTTAATATCTGGAACAATCCCTTTTTCCAACAATCGATTAATTTCTAAAATAATCAACTGATTAGCTAAATCCAAATCAACATCTTCAGCAACCGGTATTTCGCATAATATACCAACTAATTCCATCATATTTGGAATAGCTTCTTTATTCGTTAAATACCAATTTAAAATATTTTGTATTTCTTCATTTTTCATAACAATACCTCACTATCCTTCTACCGGATTATGTTCTACATATAGACGAGCAATATCTAATACCTTTTGATATTTTTCCTCTAATTCTGGAAAATGCTCTAAAACAAAATGATAATCATTTTCTTTACTCTTTAATTCATGCTGATAAGCAATATCCGCTAAATCCATAAACCCTAAATATTTACAATCACTCTTTAATGAATGAACTTCTATTGCATAATCTGGCATATTATTCTGATCCTTATAATCCATAATTCTTCCCCATTTAGCTTCTACATCTTTCATAAAATCAGAAATCGTCATATTATACATTTCCATATCTCCTAATAATTCTAATGCATGATTAACATCCACACCCTGTTTTTCCAACCATTCTTGATTATACGTAACTTCTTCCTTAGCAATAGGCATAGAGATATCAACAACGGGGATTGTTTCAATGGGTTTAATGTCTGTTGAATCTTCTAGAACCTCCATTCCTTCAATATGGTCAACTGTAATAGGAGTTGTTGGAAGAGAAGGTTCTTCATCATTATAATTTCTCTCTAATTTTTTTCCTAATATTTCCTCAATATTATCTTCAATCGGAATAATATCATGATTTCGTCTTTCTTCTTCCGCTTTTTCAAACTCTTCCACTTTTGGAATCTCTTCTCCACGAATAGAAGGACTAATAGGACCTTTCATAGCATTATTTATTCTTTCAGCATTAATCTCTTCTGTAAGACTTCTTCCTAATATTTGATTAATTACCTGAATCAATTGCTCTTTTTCAATTGGTTTAGCCAAATAATCATCAAAACCCTCTGCTAAATACTTTTCTCTCATACCTGTAATAGCATTAGCAGTTAATGCCACAGTAGGGATTTTAAAGCCAGGAAGTTCTTTTAATTTTTTCAACGTTTCTACTCCACTCATTTTAGGCATCATATCATCTAATAAAATCAAATCATAGATTTCCCCTCGTTGAATTCTATCATAGCATTCAAAACCACTATTACAAGTAACGACTTGATTAGCATGATACTTTTCTAATAATTTACAAGTTACTTTTAAATTTAATGGAGTATCATCAACCATTAAAATACGAACATTATTTAAATCTAAAGTTGTACTCATTTTCTTAGCAGCAGGAGCATCCCCTTGTTCGATTTTTTGATTTAAGACAACAGTAAACTTAGAACCTTCTCCATAAACAGTATGAACAATAATTCTACCACCCATAAGTTCTATTAATTGTTTCGTAATAGCAAGGCCTAAACCGGTTCCCTCAATCGTCGTATTACGGTCTTCATCCAAACGTTGAAATTTCGTAAACATTTTATCGATGTTTTCTTTCTTAATACCTCGTCCAGAATCTTCTACAGAAATGATTAATTTAGAAACATCATTCGTATTCACACAACTAACTTCATAATGGACATAACCATGATCTGTATATTTACAAGCATTACTCAAAAGATTCGTAACAATCTTCTTCAAATTAGCATGATCACCAAATAAAACATCTGGTAAATCAGGAGCAATATTATAAGTAAAATCTAATCCTTTTTCATGCATCTTAGGAGTAATCAATTTAGCAAGTTCTAAGAAAGTTTCAGGAGCATTATACTTCATATTAACAATCTCAATCTTACCAGCTTCAATTTTAGAAATATCAAGAATTCCATTTACAATTTCTAATAAAGTTTGACTAGCATTCACAATATCTTTCGCATTTTCTTTAGCTTCTCCTAAATCTCCGGCATCCATAATACAATCACTAAAACCAACAATCGCATTCAATGGTGTACGAATCTCATGAGACATACTACTTAAGAAATCTGTTTTAGCACGATTAGCCTTATCTGCTTGTTCTTTGGCAAGTTCTAATTCTTGAATCATATTAACATCAGGATTTTGAATCGTAAAAAACATTAAATAATTAATAAATGTTAAAGTAATCGAAATAACAATTAAATACGGATTTAAACGGAATAAGAAAAATAAGAAGAATACAATAACAATAATTGAAATAATAGGAATGTGTCTTTTAGTAATTTTCTTAAAATTAAAAATAGTTAAAAAAACAGATCCAAACAAATATAATCCACATATAAAATATGTAATGATAATAGGAAAACCTTCTATACTATAATGATTTAATCCATCACTAATCAAATCAACTTTAGTTAAAATAATGATTAAATATAAAATAAAATTTGTAATAGACATACCAATAATAATCTGTTTTAATTTATCTTTTGCTTTCGGAATCGTAATAAATAAAGTATATAAGAAGATACAATTCGTAAATAGAATCAACACAATAAAATCTAATTTATTAATAAAATTAATAAAAGAAATAGGAGTATCTAAACCATTTTTCGTTGTAAACCATTGAACGACAAAAACGAGTATACTATCAATTAATACAGATACCAACATAACTGCATAAATACTGTTTTCAAGCAATTTTATTCTTTTCTTAAGAAAAAAAGCAAAACATAGTAAGGCAGAAAAAACAATTGATGCTCCTGGTAATAAAACACCTTCCATATAAACACCCTCCA
>CACZOQ010000129.1 GCA_902782835.1 uncultured Erysipelotrichaceae bacterium
AACAACTAAGGTAGTTCTATGTATAGGAACATGTTTTTAAATATGAAACATAGTTAGATGACCTATTCCTGAATAGGTGTCCACCCACGTTGAAACCGTATCAGTACTATGTCGTAGAAATTAGTTGAAATCCTTGTAAAATAAGGGAATTGTAACAAATCGAAAAAAACGAAAATACTATATTTATAATAAAAAACTTAATCAAATTTAAAAGATACTAAAAATAGTAGTTAATATGGTTATATGAGGACATGTTTCCTATAACCAAAAAAAATAATAAAAAGAACTGAGTTTTCAGTTCTTTTTTTGTTGAACAAAAGGAGGGATTAAATGAGTGAATTTACAATTTATAGAAATAAAAATATTGCTTCAATACCCACATATCATCTAAGGGATCAAAGCCTTTCTTTAAAAGCAGTTGTTTTATTAACTAAAATGCTGTTATTGCCAGCTGAATGGGTTAAGATAGAAGAGTTTGAAAAAATAATTTAAGAAGGTAATGCAAGTGATACTAGTTTCTCATTATTTAAAGAATATTATAAAAAGTATTATAATCGCTATTTAGTATTTAAAAATGGTAAACCGGTTTTTAAGAAAAAATAAAAAGAGATATTAAATCTCTTTTTTTATACATATTGTTTTGTAAATTCTTTTTGATTACTTACAACAGGAACTAATATTAGATGATTTTCTTCATCAAGGTCACAATGTGTTGCGATAAAGTTCATAGTATCATCATCTTTTGCTTCAAGTTCTTTATCAGTTAAATCTATTTTAGCTTCAATAGCTTTTAGCTTATCAATGAATAGTTCTTCTAGCATTTCTCTTTCAGAACTTTTAGAGCGATATTCAACATATTCACAACCTAAATTTATTAATTCTATTTTTATTGGAGTTAAAGATTCATCTTTGTAACAACTAAGTACTGTTAGATCTCTAACTAGTGATAAATAAAATTCACTATTATTTGAATCATTATAAGTACTAACTCTTCCTATTTCTTCTGTTAATGAGTTGATAGCTTCTTTATCTCCGTTTGCTATATCACTACATAATTCTAAATAATCTTTAAAGTCATTGTCAGCACCATTATTACTTGCTTTTTTACCAATTGTATTAAGTAATTTACTCATACCGAAAAATAGTACAATACTACCAGCTATTGATACAAAAAAATGGTCATTAGAAAATTTAAGAAGTTTCTCATTTAATAATAAGCAATCAACTACTATATATGTAGAAACTAAGTTATAATTTCCTATGTATGTTGTCTTATTTCTATCTTTTATGAATCTTCTATCATGAGAATCATTTGCTGCTTTTTCGTAGAATGATTTTAAACTATCTTCATCTTCTATATTAATTAATGGAATAATAGTTTTATTATCCATAATTCCTTGAATTAAAGGTGCATATTTACTTATAGATGGATTCTTATCATTCTTCTTTAGATAGTCTTGAATTTCTCTTATTTCTTGTTTTGTCCTTTCTGGCAATTCAATATTTTTTAAATCGAATACTCTTTTTACTAATGAATAGCCATTTTCAACTACAACTAAATAGTCATCATTATATTCTATTATACCTGGTGTATTAAATCCCTTAACGTGTGCACCTTTTATGGTAGCAGAATGTAATGCACTTATATAGTTTATAAGACTGAACTCATTATCATCACTTGATTGAGTTCTAACAACAGGTTTTTCATATGTACTTTCTGTTGCGACTAATGTGTTGTTTTCATCATAATTTAAATTATATGTTTTTATGGAAGTTCTTCCATATTTAATTTGTTCATAACTCATTTTTTATTTTCCCTCCGTAGCTGATATTATATATTATTTTAAAAAAAATACAATAGTTATATATTTTATTTAATTTATTTAGTGATTCTTCATATAAATTATTCATTTTATTTTGACAATATTCAAGAGATTTAGAATCAATAAATAATTGTTTGACTTTTTCTATATCAAATTCTTCTTTTCCATAATGATTTAATAATTCTTTATAATAATCTGTTTCTTTTATGTGAGCATATAATAAAGTTTGCTTAAATTCTCTTATATCTGATTCAATTATATCTGATCCAATTGGTTTACCAAGTGTTTCATTAGATAACAATAATAAAATAACAAAAATAGAAAAAAATAGAGTTAGATTTGAAATTGAAAAGCAATAAGTAAAAATGACCTGTTCCCGATACGCAATCAACCTTGGATGTTTTATGTATAGGAACATATTTTTAAATTATCTTTTTTAATGTCCAAATTTGTTTCTTCTTTTATTTCTCTAATTATTGTGTC
>CACZOQ010000130.1 GCA_902782835.1 uncultured Erysipelotrichaceae bacterium
ATTATATCTTATGATATAATAATATTATGTCATCCAAAATATTTGAAAGAAAAAGGTCCTTGTGCTATTATAGTATAAGGATTTTTTTGTAGGGGAATTCGATGAAAGTAATTGTAATTGGGGCAGGACCCGCTGGATTAACAGCAGCATATGAGTTATTGACTAAAGGTAAAGATGTTGAAGTAATTGTTTTGGAAGAGAGCAATTGCCTTGGCGGTATATCCAAGACGGTTAATTACAAGGGAAACCGCATGGATATGGGCGGTCATCGCTTCTTTAGCAAGGATGAGCGTGTAAATGCATGGTGGGAAAATATGCTTCCTATGCAGGGCTATCCTTCAAAGGATGATATTATGCTTAACCGCGAGTGCGCATTAAATCCTAACGGACCCAATCCTGAAATCAACGACGAAGTCATGCTCAAGAGAAGAAGAGTTTCCAGAATCTTCTTTTCAGGTAAATTCTACGATTATCCCATTTCTTTAAAACTTCAGACATTCACCAATATGGGGCTGATTAATACCATTAAATGTGGTTTTAGCTATATTGGTTCTATGATACATAAACGTCCTGAAAACAATCTTGAGAATTTTTACATCAATCGTTTCGGTAAGAAATTATATTCAATGTTTTTTGAATATTATACCGAAAATCTATGGGGCAGACATCCCAGAGAAATAGATGCTTCTTGGGGCGCCCAGAGAACAAAAGGACTTTCGATTACTGCAATTATCAAAGATGTCTTTGGCAAGATATTTAAGAAAAAAAATCGCAAGGTTGAGACCTCATTAATAGAAGAGTTCAAATATCCCAAATTAGGCCCCGGTGAGTTATGGGAGGTTACAGCCAAGAAAGTTCAAAATCTTGGCGGTAATATCTTAATGAATGCCGAAGTGGTAGGGATAATAAAAGAAAATAATTCCGACCATGAAATTATTAAAGGTGTCGAATATATTAAAGATGGTAAAAGAGAAAAGTTATTTGGAGATTATATTATTTCCTCTATGCCAATGAAAGATTTAATAGTCGGAATGAACGATGTTCCTGAAGATATTACAAGAATTGCTTCTGGGCTTCCTTATCGTGATTATATGACATTGGGTGTTCTGGTATCAAAGCTTGCACTTAAGAATGAAACCAAACTTACTACTGTAGGTAATATAGTTCCTGATTGCTGGGTATATGTACAGGATAGAAATGTTAAACTAGGAAGATTTCAGATTTACAACAACTGGTCACCATATATGGTTGCAGACCTTGAAAATACAGTATGGATAGGCTTGGAGTATTTTGTTAATGAAGGTGACGCATATTGGAATATGCCGGAAGAAAAGTTTGCTTCTGTTGGCATTGAAGAGATGGTCAAGATAGGTATTATTGATTCTAAGAATGATGTCCTTGATTATCATATGGAGAAAGTAAAGAAAGCTTATCCTGCATATTTCGACACTTATGCTGAAATTGATAAATTGGTTGATTATATCAATACGATTCCCAACCTGTTTTGCGTTGGAAGAAACGGTCAGCACAGATATAATAATCTCGATCATTCTATGGTTACTTCATTTGAAGCAGTTAAAGATATTTTAAACGGTATCACAGATAAGAATAATGTATGGAATGTAAATACCGAAAAAGAATATCATGAAGAAAAAAAGTAGCGAAATAATATGGTATCGTTAAAATATTCTTTTATAAAAAAAATTGCACTGTTTTATATTTCTCTGCCGTTGATTTGTTTCTTTATCGGATGGCTTAAATGGTATTATGCAGCCGTTTCCTGCATTGCTGTATTTGTATGCTTGATAATTGAATTTTTAAAAAAGGATGCTGATGAACAAGAAAGCATTAAAGTATCCCGGATTTTTCTATTTATAGTTTGCATATTGGCATTTTCGTATTGCTTTTATTGCGGGATTGGAAGGCTTTGGGCTCAAAGCAAAGATTATCCGTGGAGAAATGCGATATTTAGAGATATTATCTTAAAAGATTGGCCTGTAATATATGATAAATATCAAGGTGCTTTGTGCTATTACATAGGTATATGGCTTCCGCCTTCGCTTTTGGGAAAATTATCGTTTGCAATCAATCATGATGCTGAATTTGCTTTTAAGATTGGGAATATAGGATTGCTTTTATATTCTGCTATAGGCATAATTCTTTTATTCCTTTTAATTGTATTGTATTTAAAGCCGGCAAAAAAATCTCAGTTATACTTAGCACTATTTATGTTCATTTTCTTTTCGGGAATGGATATTTTAGGCTCTATAGAACCTCTTGGAGCCAATAATTTTCATCTGGAATGGTGGGCAAGGAAATATCAATACTCGTCGTTTACTACCTGTATGTGCTGGGTATTTAATCAGGCTATTATTCCTTGGATATGCATGCTATTGGTTTTAAACGAGAAAAATGTAATAAATTATGTTTTCATCGGAATGTGTTGCCTTTTGTCGGGACCGCTTCCGTTTGTAGGATTGTTTATATATTGCATTTCCATTGGAATACATCATTTGGTGGAAGCGATAAAAGAAAAGAAAGTAAAAGGATTTTTTCAAGGCGTTTTCTCGCTATCTAATATTATGTCAACCATGCTGATATTTCCTTTCATTGGATTGTATTTGCTTTCCAATGCGTCTTTGCGAGGCGGAGGTGGAGTTCAATTAACGGAGAATGCTTTATTAACATCGTCGGCTGCAATTGAGAACAGCGGAGTTAATTCGAGTTTTTTAAATATTAAATCTTATATTTTATTTATTTTGGTAGAATTTCTTGTGTTTATGATACTGATATTTCGTAAATACAAAAAGAATTACTTATACTATATTACTTTGATTTTGCTTCTTCTTTTCCCGTTTGGCAGGGTTGGGTATGGATTGGATTTTACAATGAGAGCATCTATACCGTCGTTATTGTTCTTGTATCTTTTATGTACAAAATATATTTTTGAAGAAGCTGGAGTTTTAAAAAAACAAAAAGATGAACTGGTAGATAATAAGACATATCTAAAAGATCTTTTAAAAAG
>CACZOQ010000131.1 GCA_902782835.1 uncultured Erysipelotrichaceae bacterium
AAAAGTATTTTTCTTTTTTTTGAAAATCGTGTATAATAATTACTTGAGTATGTAATCAATAAGATTTATCTTGGAGGTTGAAATTATGAAGAAAGTGTTAGACATAGGATTAGATATTGGTTCTACTACTGTTAAAATATTAGCAATGGATGCGAAAAGAAATGTTTTATATAGCGACTATCGTCGCCATTTTTCGGATACAAAAAAAACAATCCAAGATTTATTAAAAGAATTGCTTCGTAAATATAATAATTGTACGTATACGATTACTCTTACTGGTAGTGGGGCAATTGCTTTATCTAAATATTTAAAAGTAAATTTTGTACAAGAAGTTATTGCTTGTAAGAATGCTATTCAAGAATATGCTCCACAAGTAGATGTTGCGATTGAATTGGGTGGAGAAGACGCTAAAATTATTTATTTTGATCAAACGATTGAACAACGTATGAATGGTTCATGTGCTGGTGGTACTGGGGCCTTTTTGGATCAAATGGCTGTTTTATTAAACACAACAACAGAAGGATTAAATGATTTGGCCATGAACGGTGAAAAAATCTATCCAATTGCTTCTCGTTGTGGGGTATTTGCTAAAACAGATATTCAACCTTTAATGAATGAAGGTGTAAAAAAAGAAGATATTGCTTTATCTATTATGCAAGCAGTTGTTAATCAAACGATTTCTGGATTGGCTTGTGGTAAGCCTATAAAAGGAAATGTTATCTTTTTAGGGGGACCATTAAATTATTTATCTACATTACGTGAAAGATTTATTAAAACTTTAGATTTAAAAGAAAATGAAATTGTTATTCCAGATGATGCTAGACTTTTTGTTTGTATGGGGGCTATTTTAGATTCTGAAAAGAAAAAAGAGTTTTCTATCAATCAACTTCAAAAATTATTAAAGAAAATTGAAAAGTTTAAAGAGAGTGAGTCTGGGTCTTTAACTCCTTTATTTAAAGATGAGGAAGATTATCAAGCTTTCTTAAAACGGCAATCTCAGTATTCTGTAAAAACACGTAGTATAGAAGATTATGTTGGAGATGTTTTTGTTGGTATTGATGCGGGAAGTACGACCGCTAAAGTGGTTGCGATTGATTCGGAAGGGAATTTACTGTATCAAAATTATCGTTCAAATCAAGGAACACCAGTTGATACTGTAAAAAATATGATTTTGGATTTATATGAAAAACTTCCTGAACAAACGATTATTCGTTCGGCTGGTTCTACTGGCTATGGGGAATTATTAATTAAAACCGCTTTTAATCTGGATATTAGTGAAATAGAGACTATGGCTCATTATGAGGCTGCCAATCATTTTTTACCAGGTGTTGAGAGTATTATTGACATTGGTGGCCAAGATATGAAATATATTAAAATAAAAGATGGGGCAGTAGACTCTATTATGTTGAATGAAGCTTGTTCTTCTGGATGCGGTTCTTTTATTGAAACTCTTGCGAAATCTTTAAATATGAGTGTAGAAGAGTTTGTCTCTTATGCTGTTCGTTCTAAAGCTCCTATTGATTTAGGTTCTCGTTGTACGGTCTTTATGAATTCAAAGATTAAACAAACGCAAAAAGAAGGTAGACCTTTATCTGATATCTTTGCTGGTTTAAGTTATTCTGTTGTTCGTAATGCATTACAAAAAGTAATGAAAATTCGTGATAATGAAACATTAGGAAAAAGAATCGTTGTTCAAGGTGGTACGTTCTTAAATGATGCGGTTTTAAGAAGTTTTGAAATTATTACTGGAAAAGAAGTTGTTCGACCTGATATTGCTGGTTTAATGGGTGCTTATGGAGTTGCTTTAATCGCATTAGAGAATTTTTCTCAATATGAGGATCAAGATATTAAAAGCTCTATGCTTAGTGTTGATGAAATTCATCAATTAAAGATTGAAACTAGCCATTCTCGCTGTCAAGGTTGTGAGAATCATTGTGGTTTAACAATCAATCGATTTAATAAAAAAATCTTTATTTCTGGTAATCGTTGTGAACGTGGTAGTGGAAATAATGGAAGTATTAATACTTTACCAAATATGTATTCTTGGAAGTATGATCGTTTATTTGATTATACTCCATTAGAAGATGCCCCTAGAGGAGAAATCGGTATTCCTAGAGTTCTTAATATGTATGAAGATTATCCTTTATGGTTTACGATTTTAACTCATTTAGGATTTAAAGTTATTTTATCTGATCATTCGAACCGAGCAATTTATGAAAAAGGGATAGAGTCTATGCCTTCCGAATCTGTTTGTTATCCAGCAAAGTTAGTTCATGGTCATATTATTAATCTTTTAGAAAAAGGTGTTAAGACCATTTTCTATCCATGTATTATGTTTGAAAAACAAGAGTTTGAAACAGCTGATAATCATTATAATTGTCCAATTGTTCAATCTTATTCAGAAGCTATTAAATTAAATGTTGAAGATTTAGAAAAACAACATATTGAATATTTAAATCCTTTTCTACCACTATCAGAAGATGGTATGTTACAGAGAATATTAGAATTAGAAGAGTTTCAGAAATATCATTTTACAAAAAAAGAATTAAAATCTGCTATTCATGCTGGTTTCTTAGAGCAAAAGAAATTCAAGGAAGAAGTTCGAGCTAAAGGAGAAGAGTTCTTAAAATATATTGATACTCATCAAGAAAAAGCGATTGTTTTAGCAGGAAGACCTTATCATTTAGATCGTGAAGTGAATCATGGAATTGATACGATGATTAATTCGTTAGGGTTAGCGGTTTTAACAGAAGATTCTATTTGTCATTTATCAAAGATTTCTTCTAAGCTAAGAGTAGTAGATCAATGGAGTTATCATTCTAGAGTCTATCATGCAGCAGATGTTGTTTCTCAATATCCAAATTTAGAACTTGTTAATTTAAATTCCTTTGGCTGTGGTTTGGATGCGATTGTAACCGATCAAGCAGAGGAAATATTAAAATATAATAATCGTTTATATACAACCATCAAGATTGATGAAATTAATAATCTTGGAGCTTGGAAAATCCGTATTCGGTCTTTAATAGCTTCTATGAATAAGAGAATGGATCATACTGATTATCATACTTATTCTTATACAAAAAATTATTTTAAAGAAAGTGATAAGCAACATACGATTTTATTTCCAGATATGTCTGCTCCTCATTTTGGATTATTTGAAAAAATGTTACAAAGCGAAGGATACCAAGCAATCTGGTTACGTGATACTACAGAAGATACTGTTGAGACTGGATTAAAATATGTAAATAATGATTCATGTTATCCTGCTATTATTGTTACAGGTCAATTGATTCATGAATTGCAAAGTGGTAAATATGATTTAGATAATACAAGTGTTATTATTACTCAAACAGGTGGAGGTTGTCGTGCAACCAACTATATCGGATTAATTCGTAAAGCTTTGCGTGATGCAGGATTTCCTCAAGTATCAATTTTGTCCTTTAATTTAAGTGGTTTAGAGAAAGAACAAGCATTTAAGTTTAGTCTTGGGCTAGCCAATAAAGCTTTGCAAGGTGTTATTTATGGTGATTTACTTATGAAGCTTCTTTATGCTACTCGTCCTTATGAAGTGACAAAAGGTGCTACTAATGAATTGTATGAGAAATGGCAAAATATTTGTCGGGAAGCAGTTTCTAAAGGAAATTATTTTGAATTTAAGAAAAATATTCATCAAATTGTAGAGGATTTTCAAAAAATTAAGATTAAATTAACCAATAAACCTCGAGTTGGTATTGTTGGAGAAATATTAATTAAATATCATGCTTTTGGTAATGATCATTTGGTTGAAAAACTTGAGGATGAAGGTGCTGAGGTATGTGTACCAGAACTCATGGGATTTGTTAAATATTCTTGTTATAACGGTATGGTAAAAGAAAAATTATTAAAGACTTCTAAAAAGAGTGCTTTTATTAATCATCAAGTATTAAATATTATTGATTTTTATGAGCGTTGTGTTAAAAAAGAATTGCAAGGAACTAGGTATCGTCCAGTTACGAATATTTATGAACTTGCTCATAATGTTGAAGGTATTTTATCAACTGGTAATCAGACGGGGGAAGGATGGTTCTTAACTGCTGAAATGGTTGAGTTGATTAAAGATGGTGTTTCGAATGTTGTTTGTGTGCAACCATTTGCATGTTTACCAAATCATATCGTTGGTAAAAGTGTTATTAAAAGAATCAGATCTTTATATCCGGATGCAAATATTGTTGCGATTGATTATGATCCAGGGGCTAGTCATACAAATCAAACCAATCGTATTAAACTTATGCTTACAGTTGCGAAAGAGAAAGTTCAATAGAATTTTCTCTTTTTTATTGTTATAATAGAGTCAAGAAGGTGAGATATATGAATGAAATAAAATGTCCCAATTGTCAAACTGTTTTCCAAATTGATGAGGCTGACTACCAGTCTATCGTAAAACAAATACGGGATCAGGAATTTGAAAAAGAAATATCAGAGCGAGAAAAACAATACCAAATTGATAAAGAAAATTCGATTCAATTGACAACTTCAAAATTAGAAAAAGTTCATCAAGAAGAATTACATAAACAAGAAGAAAAAGTGCTGCAATTAAATCAACAACTAGAACATATTGAAAAAGATCTTACCCATGAATTTGAAAAGAAGCAATCGGAAACGGTCCATGAATTAGAAAAAAAATATTCGGACGATGTTCAAAAGAAATCTATGGAGATTTTGGATTTGAAAAATCAAATTCAATTATTAGAAAAAGAAAAAGAGATAGTTGTGAAAGATGCAGTTGTAGAAAAAGAAAAAGAAATTGACCATCTCCAAAATCAATTGGTTGTTATAGAACAAGAAGCTAAATTAAAAGAAAAAGGTTTGATTGATTCTTATGAAGAAAAAATTAAGAGTCGAGAAGAGCAGATTTCTTATTATAAAGATTTTAAAGCTAGACAGTCTACGAAGATGATAGGTGAATCTTTAGAGCAGCATTGTTCTGTGGAGTTTAATCAATTAAGGCCTTTATTTGGGAAAGATGTTTATTTTGAAAAAGATAATGATGCTAAAACTGGATCTAAAGGAGATTTTATTTATCGAGAGAAAGATGAAGATGGTATTGAATTTATTTCGATTATGTTCGAAATGAAAAATGAGGCAGATGAGACAAGTTCAAAACATAAGAATGAAGATTTTTTAAAGGAATTGGATAAAGATCGTCGAGAAAAGAATTGTGAATATGCTGTTTTGGTTTCTTTATTAGAAATGGATAATGACTTTTATAATAATGGTATAGTGGATATGTCTCATAAATATCCAAAGATGTATGTAGTTAGACCACAATTCTTTATTCCTTTAATTACGTTACTTCGAGGAGCTTCTTTAAATTCTTTGCAATATAAGAAAGAGCTTGTTCGAGTACAAAATCAGAATTTGGATATTACCCATTTTGAAGAAAACTTAATTGATTTTAAAGAAAAGTTTGGAAGAAATTATCGTCTAGCTAGTGAAAGATTTCAAAAAGCGATTGAAGAGATTGATAAAAGTATTGAACATTTACAAAAGATTAAAGATAATTTAATTAAATCAGAAGATAATTTGCGTTTAGCCAATTCAAAAGCAGAAGACTTATCTATTACTAAGTTAACTAGAAATGCTCCTAGTGTTCATGAACTGTTTGATCAATTGAAAGAGGATTAAAAAAGGTTATATTTGACTTTTCTTCTTTCTTTTTTTTTGCTATAATGATTTTATAATAAAGAGGGATTCTATGAAAAAAGTACTATTAAAAGTTATTATAATTATTATATTAATTGGTTTGGCTATGATGGGTATTGATTATTATAGAGTAACTAAAGGAGAATTACCTATCTTTAATCACCAAAGTTATCAATCAAAAGAAAGAGTTCAAACGTTTCAAGGACTATTCTATGTTATGAAAAGGAAGGTTCGAAGTAGTGTAAATGAACCATTATCAGAATCGAGTGATATTCATTTTAAAGCATTTTTTATAGCTGAATTAAGTGTTCCTGATTTAATGAAGCCTGACTCTTTTTTAATGAAGGTTTCTACTAAAAAGAGCAGTACTTGTACATCTAAACTTTATTTTGCTAACTTAGATATTAAAGTATATTTATATTGTTTAGATGAAGTAACTTTGCAAAAAGAACAGAAAGATACTTTAGCAAATTATTTAGCTAATGATATTACTATTTTAGATGAGATGAAGAATTATCTTTATTATTCAGGAATTATGGAAGATGGTTCTAGTGAAGAATATAAGTCTAGAGATGATGGTTTTGCAGAAGATGGTTTAACTATGATTCGTTGTAATCAGTTAAATATTAATGATGTTTATATTGGACCAAAAGATATCACTTTTCAAACAGATTTTTGTACTTATAAGGATGATGATTTTCAGTATATTTATGATGTAGTGGATGAAAGTACTCCACCAGAAGCACAAAAGAATGAAAAAGGGGAGATTATTGCTCCACCTGTAGAAGTATTCTATGAAGATAGTAATTATCGTTATCAATTTTCTTATCCTAAAAGTGATTTTGTTTTTGTAACAACACCTGAAGTTCGGGGTAAGATGGCTACTAAAATACCTGTTAAGGTTGCTATGGCGAATGGGTTGGTTACAATTGAAGATTTAGAGAAGAAACAATTAAAGTTTGATAAAATTGATAAAAAGAAAGAATTGGATGATAAAAAAACTCAGTGATAGGAAGTGATTAGCAAAATGAAGCAGAAAAGGTTTTATTGAATAACAATGTTATTCGCAAAACAGGATATAGATATTGGTTAATGACACCTGCTTCTAACGAAATTAACTTTCTAGATAAATTGAAAGGTTCATACTCACGTCTCGTCTTGGTAAATGAAAATGGTGAGTTTGAATTTAGTAATCCTCAGTTTCATCCATCTTGGTCATCTACAGGCTCTAATGAATCATGTGGGTATCGTCCTGCTATTTCTTTAATTCCAGGTATTCAGTTTACTTCTGGAGATGGTAGTAAGGATAATCCTTATGTGGTCAATACGAGTGGTTTTTCGTAGTTTAAAAAGTACAGTTTTGTACTTTTTTTCTTTAAAAAAAAAGAATTGATTTGGATGAAAAAAAATAGTAAAATATAATAGATGCTAGGAGATGGTTCTATGTTAGAAATTCATGAAATTACAAAGACTTATCAAACGGAAGGATTTACGCAAAAAGCATTGAATTTGGTTAGTATTAACTTTCGTAAATGCGAATTTGCTTCTATTTTAGGTCCTAGTGGTAGTGGGAAAACGACTTTATTAAATATTATTGGTGGTTTAGATCATTATGATTCTGGTGATTTGATTATTAATGAAACTAGTACTAAAAAGTATAATGATCGTGATTGGGATACGTATCGTAATCATCGGGTTGGCTTTGTATTTCAAAATTATAACTTAATTGCTCATCAAAGTGTTTTAGCAAATGTTGAACTTGCTTTAACTTTATCTGGTGTTTCTAAGAAAGAACGGGTTAAAAAAGCTCGTAAGGCATTAGAGAAAGTAGGATTAAAAGATCATATTCATAAACGGCCTTCTCAATTATCAGGAGGGCAGATGCAGAGAGTGGCTATTGCGAGGGCCTTGGTTAATGACCCGGACATTTTACTTGCGGATGAGCCAACGGGAGCACTTGATACAGCTACAAGTAAACAAGTAATGGATATCTTATCGGAAATAGCCAAAGAAAAGCTTGTAATTATGGTTACTCATAATAAAGAAATTGCAGAAGAGTATTCTACTCGTATTGTAAAATTACAAGATGGAAAAATCATAGATGATAGTAATCCTTATGATGGAAGTATGGATACGAAGCTGGATTTAGAAATTCAGAAAAAGAAATCGAAAAAGACTTCTATGAGTTTTGCCACTGCCTTTGCTTTATCTTTAAATAACTTAATGACTAAAAAGGGTAGAACTATGCTTACTGCTTTTGCTGGTAGTATAGGTATTATTGGAATAGCTTTAATTATGTCTTTGTCTCATGGTATTAATATATTTATTGCGAAAACAGAGGAAGATACTTTGAGCTCCTATCCTTTAACGATTGAAAAAGAATCAGTAGATATGTCCAGTATGCTTCAATCTTTTACTGGTAGTAATGACACTATAGAGAATGATGATGGTAAAATTCATTCTATCAGTATTATGGGGGATATGTTTGAGACTATGTCTAAAGAAGTGAAGCATAATGATATAAGGAGTTTTAAGAAGTATTTAGAAAAGCATGATGAGATTAAAAATTACACAACTGACATTTCTTATTCTTATAACGTTACTTTAAATCTTTATAAAAGTGATACTGATAAAATAGTAAGAGTTAATCCAACTACAGTACTTGATACGATTGGATTAAATTCTAGTGGGTCTTCTATTATGTATAGTAGTTTTTTAACGAATTATGATGTTTTTTATCAAATGCTTAATAATGAAGAGTTACTAAAGCAACAATATGATTTAGTTGATGGTAGATGGCCTGAAGATTATCATGAGCTTGTCTTAAATGTTGGTGAAAATAATGGTATAAGTGATTATACTTTATATAGTTTAGGAATTCTTTCTCAAGATGATTTAAAAGAACAATTTAATAATATGACGAGTGGTAAGGAAGTTCATTTTGATAAATATACGTATGATACGAATGAATTGATTGGTTTATCATTTAAGCTTGTGCCTAATGCTAGTTATTATGAACGTGAAAATGGAGTATGGGTTAATAAGAGCGATGATGTTACTTATATGAGAAATGTTATTAATAATGCTGAAGAAGTTACAATAGTGGGTATTATTAGACAAAATGAAGAGGCTGTTAACAGTGGTAGAGATTATGGATTAGTTGGTTATAAAAAAGAACTAATGGATCATTTAGTTGAGCAAATTAGAGAAACGGATATTGCAAAGGAACAAATGGCTGATGAAGGAATAAATGTATTTACTGGTAAAGAGTTTTCTACGAATTCTAATTTTGATATGAATTCTTTAACCCCTGAACAAATAAACGCTTTTCAAAATATGTCACAGGAAGAAATGGCTACTTTTATGAAAAGTTATTCAGAAAATATGACTTCTTCTTATGCTGAAAATCTTCGTAAAATTGGTATTGCTGAGACAGATAATCCTGATTATGTTTATATTTATCCAAAAGATTTTGATTCTAAAAAAGAAATTGTTAAGATGATAGATGATTTTAATAAGGGAAAAGAAGAATCTGATCAGATTGAATATACGGATGTTGTAGGAATTATGATGAGTAGTGTTTCTACGATTGTTAATGTCATTAGCAGTGTTTTAATTGCATTTGTTGCTATTAGTTTAATTGTATCTAGTATTATGATTGCAATTATTACTTATATTTCCGTGATTGAAAGAACGAAAGAAATTGGTATATTAAGAAGCATTGGTGCTAGTAAAAAAGATATTTCTCGTGTATTTAATGCAGAAACATTAATTGAAGGTTTAGCAGCTGGAGTACTTGGAATTGTTGTTACTATTCTTTTAAATATTCCTATTAATATCATTATTAAGAAAATAGTAAATATTAGTAATATTGCGGTGTTACCAGTAGATGGAGCAATTGCTTTGATTTTAATTAGTATTTTCTTAACTATGATTGCTGGTTTTATTCCTGCTAAAATTGCATCTAAGAAGGACCCAGTGGAAGCACTTAGAAGTGAATAAAAAAATAGTTATTCTTGACTATTTTTTTATTCCAGTTTATCTTTTTAATGTGGAGGTTTTTTATGTTAAAATTATGTCGAAATTTTACAAAAAAAGATATTGGCATTATCTTCATTGTGGCGGCATTAGTCGTATTCTCTGTTTTTTTGGATTTGCGTTTACCAGAATATATGAGTGAGATTACGAAGTTGGTGCAGACTGATGGCCATACCATGAATGAGATTTTATTAGCTGGTGGACATATGATTTTATGTGCGGTTGGAAGTTTAGCTTGTACAATTTGTGTTGGCTTTTTTACCTCTTTATTATCTGCTCGTTTTTCTCGTAGTATTCGTCGTAAGATTTTTGCAAAAGTAGAAGATTTTGGACTTGCTGAGATGAAGAAGTTTTCAACTAGTAGTTTAATTACTCGTACAACGAACGATGTTACACAAATTGAAATGTTACTTAGTATGGGACTTCATATGTTAATTAAATCTCCAGTTATGGCGGTTTGGGCTTTGTTAAAAATACTTGGTAAGAGTGGAGAATTAAGTCTTATTACAGCAGCTGGTGTTGTTATTATTGTAGTTACAAATTTAATTATTATTAGTATTGTTTCCCCTAGATTTGCTAAAATACAAGCTTTGACGGATAAGGTTAATGGAGTTACTCGTGAAAATATTACGGGTATTCGTGTTATTCATGCATTTAATGCTGAAAAATTTGAAGAGAAACGTTTTGATGATGTAAATGATGAAATTACGGGAATCCATTTGAAAGTAACGAGGACTTTTGCTATTATGGATCCTGTTATGAATTTTGTTATGCATTTCCAACATTTATTAATCTATGTTGTTGGTGCGTTCCTAATTCTTAATAGTGGTATGGCTGATAAAATTACTGTATTCAGTAATATGGTCGTTTTTTCTAGTTATGGTATGCAAGTCATTATTTCTTTCTTATTACTTACTATGATTTTTATGATTTTACCAAGAGCAAGAGTTTCTGCTAATCGTATTAATGAAGTATTAGAGGAAGAAGTATCTATTAAATCTGGTAGTTTTCATGGAAAAACAAAAGAAAAAGGTACAGTTGAGTTTAAAAATGTTAGTTTTAAATATCCTGATGCGGATGAATATTTATTAAAGAATATTAGTTTTAAAGTGAATCCAGGGGAGACGATTGCGTTTATTGGATCTACTGGTTCTGGTAAATCTACTTTAATTAATTTAGTACCTCGGTTATATGATGCTACTGATGGCGAAGTTTTAGTAGATGGAGTCAATGTTCGTGAATATTCTTTGAAAGAATTAAATAATCGTATTGGTTATATTCCTCAGACTGCTGTTTTATTTACGGGTAGTGTATATGATAATATTGCCTATGGTGATAATGGTCGCAATAAACCATCTATGGCAAAAGTGCAAGAAGCAATTAAAGTTGCTCAAGGGAAAGATTTTGTTGAGAAAATGGATGATCAATATCATTCTCATATTGCTAGGGGAGGTACCAATGTCAGTGGTGGGCAGAAACAACGATTATCGATTGCTAGAGCAATTGCAAGAGATCCAGAAATTTATATTTTTGATGATTCATTTAGTGCATTAGATTATCAGACGGATGTTAAGCTTCGTAAGGAATTAAAAAAATATACCAAAGATGCTACCAGTTTAATTGTTGCTCAAAGAATTGGTACGATTATGAATGCTGATAAGATTGTTGTTTTGGATAAAGGTGAATGTGTAGGTATTGGTACTCATAAGGAATTATTAAATGATTGTACCGTCTATCGTGAAATTGCTTTATCACAATTAAGTGAGGAGGAATTGAACCATGCGTAGAGATATGAATTTTGAAGAAACAAAAGATTTTAAAGGCACGTTATGGAGATTATTTATAAATCTTGATCACTGGAGATATTTACTTGTTGTATCTATCGTTTTGGCTTTATTAGCAGCAGTTTTATCTACCATTGCTCCTAATAAATTAGCAGATGTTACGGATGTTATTACAGAAGGTATTCAGCCTCGAGTTGAAAATATAGAGAAAATTTCTAAAGAAATCATTCTTCATTCTAATATTCCTATGACTGGGGATGTTTCTAGTAATTGGAATGATTCGCTAGAACAGTATCAGAAGCTTACACAAGATGAAAAAGAGGCTTTCTTTCGAGATTTTCGTTATGAAGGTGTTTTCATTTCAAAAAAAGATCAAGTTGCTTATTTTGATATTTTATCTTCTATGAAGTCAGAAGATGTTACCGATGATACATTAAAGAAATTTGATCAATTACCAACTTCTATTAAACAGTTTGTTGAGCCAGAAATGGATCAAAAAGAGTTAAAAACTCGTTCTATTATTTTAGCTATTATTTACTTATTAAACTCTTTATTTGGATATATTGAAGGATTTATTATGGCTTATGTTGGTATTGGTTATTCAAGAAAATTAAGACAAGATATTAGTCATAAAATCAATCGACTACCGCTTCGTTATTTTGATTCTCATGAAACAGGAGATGTTTTATCAAGAGTTACGAATGATGTAGATACAATTGGAATTAACATGAGTAATACCATTACATCCTTAGTTACGAATGCTACTTTATTTTTAGGTTCTATTGTAATGATGTTTGTAACAAATTGGATTATGGCTTTAACAGCGATTGCTGCTAGTATATTTGGTTTTGCTTTTTCTTTCGTCTTATTGAAAAAAAGTCAAAAATACTTTGTTCAACGTCAAAAAGAATTAGGAGACTTAGATGGCCATATTGAAGAAATTTATTCTGGTCATAATGTTGTAAAAGCTTATAATGGTGAAGCTAGTGCTTTAGAAGAGTTTGACCGAATTAATCATAACTTATATCATTGTAATTTGAAAAGTCAATTTTTATCTGGCATCATGCAACCAATTATGATTTTTATCGGAAATTTTGGTTATGTTGCGATTTGTGTTGTGGGTGCATTACTTGTAATGAATCATAAGATTTCTTTTGGTGTGATTGTTGCATTTATGATTTATGTGCGTTTATTTACCAATCCATTATCTCGATTTGCTCAAGCTATGACTACAATGCAGTCTGTTGTTGCTGCGAGTGAGAGAGTATTTGAATTTATGGATGAAGAAGAGCTTTTAGATGAAAAAAATCTAAAAGAAGTATTAGATAAGAAGTCAGCTAAAGGGAATATTGAATTTAAACATGTACGTTTTGGCTATGATGAGAGCCGTACGATTATTAAAGATTTTAGTGCAAAAGTAAAATCTGGAGAAAAAATAGCAATTGTTGGGCCAACTGGTGCAGGTAAAACGACTATGGTTAATCTTTTAATGAAATTTTATGAAATTCAAGAAGGAGATATATTAATTGATGGAAAATCGATTCACGATTTAACAAGAGAAAATATTCATGATTTGTTTATTATGGTTTTACAAGATACTTGGTTATTTGATGGAACGATTCGTGAAAATTTAGTTTTTAATAAAAAAGGTGTTACAGATGATCGACTTTGGAATATATGCAAAACTGTTGGAGTGGATCACTTTATTAAGACTTTACCAGGTGGCATGAATTCTAAAATTGAAGATAATCATTCTATTTCCTCTGGACAAAAACAATTATTAACGATTGCTCGTGGTATGATTGAAGATGAACCATTTTTAATTTTAGATGAAGCAACTTCCAATGTAGATACTCGTACTGAAGAGTTGGTTCAAAAAGCTATGGATAAATTAATGGAAGGTAGGACTTCATTTATCATTGCCCATCGTTTATCTACCATTAAAAATGCTGATTTAATATTAGTCATGGACGAAGGAAATATTGTAGAGCAAGGGACTCATGAAGAATTATTAAAGCAAGATGGTTTTTATGCTAGACTGTACAATTCTCAATTTCAAAAATAATAGGAAGTTTTTCTTCCTTTTTTTTGATTGTATGATAAAATAGAATAAAGGAGTGATAGTGAGATGGCAAAGTTTTGTCCCAATTGTGGTACTCAGTTAGATGATGCTCAAACTGTATGTTCTAGTTGTGGTACAAGTTTAGGTTCTCAACCTGTTAATCCTCAACCAAGTAGTGGACCTGTAAATCCAGAAGCTAAATCAAAAATTGTAGCTGGATTATTAGGTATTTTCTTTGGTGGAATTGGACTTCATAATTTCTATTTAGGAAATACACAAAGAGGAATTATTCAGATCGTTGTATCTTTTGTAACTTGTGGCATTGGAAGTATTTGGGGATTCATTGAGGGTGTCTTAATATTGGTTGGAAATATTTCAACGGATGCTAATGGAGTTCCTCTAAAGGATTAATGAAAAGAAGATACTATTTTTTAGTATTATTAGGGGAAGGAATCGCTTTGTGGCTATTTGGGTTTTCAAAGATCACGATTCCTTGCCTTTTTAAATGGATTTTTACTATTCCCTGTCCAGGTTGTGGGCTTACCAGAGCTTTTCGTCAATTATTTCAATTTCATATTTTAGAAGCTATCTCTTATAATATTTTAGTACTCCCTATTTTTTTATTTTTGATTTTCTTGAATTATTATTTAATACAAGATCTTATTTTTTCTACTCATAAGCTAAAAAAGTTTTTTTCTTATATTTATTCTCATTCCTATTATTGGATTATACTTGTTGTTATTTCGGAGGTATGGAACCTATTTCATGGTGTATAACTTGCAAAAATTGTGAAAATATGATATAATGTAATCATGAAGGGAATTCTTTAATAAGTTAATATTAAGTGGGTTTCCTTTTTTTCTTTACTTTTCTTTTTTTTGTGTTAAAATGGTTTAGAAAGTAGAGTGATTTTATGGAACTATTTAATCAAAAAATACATGAGTTTTTTAAGTGGAAACCAAAAGAATTTTGTTCGGCTGTTTTAGGCTGTTTTGTGTTTGCTTTTGCAGTAAATGTATTTATTGTACCTAATTCTTTATATAATGGTGGTATTCTTGGTATTTCTCAATTGATACGGAGTATGTTGGAAACATTTTTTCATATTCATTTTTCTTTTGATATTGCTGGTATTATTAATTTTCTAATTAATATTCCTTTATTTATTATGGCTTATAAATTTATTAGTAAAACATTTTATCGACGTACAATTATTTGTGTTTTCTTTCAGACATTGTTTTTAACAATTATTCCAGTACCTACTGTGAAAGTAGTTGATGAGATTTTAACTTCTGTATTAATTGGTGGTATTATGGCTGGAATTGGCGGAGGGCTAGTATTATCCTCTTCTGGAAGTGGTGGAGGAACGGATATTATTGGTTTAATTGTTAGTGCTCGAAATAAAGATTTAAGTGTAGGTAAAATTGGACGTAGTATTAATATCTTCATCTATCTTGTCTGTGGCTTATTATATGGTATTCCTCCCATGATTTATTCCATTATTTACACGGTTATTTCTAGCTTAGTTGTTGATCATACTCATAAACAAAACATTTGTAGTTCTGTTATGATCTTTACGAAGGATAAGCCAGATAAAATTGTTGACTTTATTCGAAAAGAATTAGATCGAGATACTACTTATTGGGAAGCATATGGTGGATTCGATGAGTCTAAGACATATATTTCTTATTCAGCTATGTCTAAGTATGAGATGCAAAGACTTGAAAGACATTTACCTGAGTTAAGTTCTTCATCTTTTCTTGTAAAAAGTGATGGAATTGGTATTGATGGTAATTTTAAGAAAAATTTAACAGAGTAAAACATTGTCTTTTGATAATGTTTTTTTTCTTCTTTTTTTCTTTTTTTAGGAGGATTCTAATATTTTGAATTCTTTTTTTGTTTGAATTATTCATATTCTGCTTTTTACATTTGTTTTTCTTTATGATAAAACTGTTGTGTTTAAGGGGGGATTTATATGAAATTGTTTATTGGAATTATCTTTTTCTTTATATTATTATTTATTTTTTGTTCTCTTCAATTATCTAGACAATGTGATGAATGGGAAGAGCAGGAAAAGATTGACAATTATTTGTCAGATAAATAGTTCTTTTTCTATTCAAGATATGTTCTTTATGATAGAGTAATATTAGGTGAGAATATGAAAAAAAGAATTATTTTTTTATTCTTCTTATTTTTATTTCCTATTTTTACATCTGCTTTAGCTATTCGTTCGGATTCTTATTATGTAACCGATGAGGCTGGAATATTATCTTTTGATAGTAAAGAATATATTGTCCAGTATTCAACTTTTTTAGAAGAAAATAATCATATTGAATATGATGTTATTACGGTTTCAAGTTTAGAAAATTTAGACTTTGATTCTTATGTAGATTATCTTTATCAGTCTTTTCCTATTTCTGATAATAGTTTATTGATACTATTTGTAAAGGATCAACAAAAAATTCAGGTTGTAGCAGGAGGGGAATTATCAGAAGTTATTACAAGCGATATTATTCAAGAGAGTTTAGATTTATATTTTATTCCATATTTTAAAAACTATGAATGGGATAAAGGTATTATGAATGGTTATAAAGCATTTTATAAAATGATATGTAATTATTATGATATTGATTCTAGTACTATGGAAGTATATGACGGAAAAGACTTTTTTATGAAGTATAGACTTTATATTTTAATTGGTATTACTATTATAAGTACTATTTTTGGATTTGTTCTTTCTAGCTTCTTTAAATACGCTTTTAAAGGGAAAAAAATTTCAATTGGTTTGTATTTTCTTTTTACGATAGGTATCTTCTTCAATATTGTTATGTTTATTTTTATATATTCTATTAATCCTTATTATGTACTGATTGTTTTAAGTTTTGAACTTGCATCTATTATGAAGTCTTTTAATACACAGCCAGATATGACTTTGGAAGAAGCTATGACAAAGGTTAGGGTAGAAGAATATAAAAAAGAAAGAAAAAAGAAAAAATCAAAGAAAACTATGTAGTTTTCTTTGTTTTCTTGTATAATAATTTATAGGTGATTTTACATGAAGAGAAGCGAAGTAGATCGTTCAAAACTTAGTCCTATGATGCAACAATATATGGAGATTAAAGATAAATATGAAGATTGTATTATCTTTTTTAGACTTGGTGATTTTTATGAAATGTTTTTTGATGATGCTATTTTAACTTCTCGTATTTTAGAACTTACTTTAACAGGTAAACAAGCTGGTTTAGAAGAGAGAGTTCCAATGTGCGGGATCCCTCACCATGCTTATATTTCTTATGTAGATGAGTTGGTTGATAAAGGATATAAAGTTGCTATTGTAGAGCAGTTGGAAGATCCAAAAGAAACCAAAGGAATGGTTAAAAGAGATGTTATTCAAGTTATTACGAAAGGAACTAGAATTGATTCTAATATTGATTCTAAGAGTAATAATCATATTGCTAATATTTATGATTTTTCTTATTGTTATGGTATTAGTTATGCAGATGTTTCTACGGGTGAAGTTTATGCAACCTTAGTAGAAGGAGAAGGGGATAGGGTTATTCATGAAGTGACTCGAAATGGTTTTCGAGAAGTATTAGTAAATGATACAATTGATCGTGAAATTGTAGAAAAATTACGAAGTAATTATGATGTTTTAGTGACAATTGAGAAAGACGAATTAGAAGATTCTGATTATTCTTATATTTACAAAGATATAGAAGATGTTCGTTTAGTAAAGACTTTAAAACATTTATTGTATTATATTTTAGAAACCAAAAAAGGAGATCTTCATCATCTTCAACCTTGTATGGTTTTAAAATCTTCCATGTATTTAGAGTTTGATGTGAATACGAAGAAGAACTTAGAATTAGTAGAGACTCTTAGAAATAGAGAAAGACAATATTCTCTTTTATGGTTATTAGATAAATGTAAAACTGCTATGGGAAGTCGAATGTTGAAGAATACGATATTAAATCCTCTAACAAGTCGTAAGGAGATTGAAAGACGCTATGATATGGTCTCTTTATTAAGTACAGAATTTATCTTACGAGATGATTTAATACATTCATTAGAGAAAGTATATGATTTAGAGAGATTAGTTGGTAGAATTACTTATGGTAATTTAAATGCTAAAGATTTATTACAATTAAAAAGTTCTTTGGGAGAATTACCTACTATTAAAAAGATTTTAGATGATCTTCATTATGATAAGACGATAGAAACATTTGAAGAGGTTTATTCTTTACTTGATAAAACGATATTAGAAGATGCTCCTTTTACATTACATGAAGGGCATTTAATTAAAGAAGGGTATCATGCTGAATTAGATGAATTAAAGAGAATTAGTAGTGGCTCTAAAGACTTTATTTTAGAGATGGAGAAAGAAGAAAAAGAGAGAACGGGTATTAAGAATTTAAAAGTTGGATTTAATAAAGTATTTGGTTACTATATAGAAGTTTCAAAAGGACAATGTAGTTTGATTAAAGAAGAATTTGGTTATGAAAGAAAACAAACTTTAGCAAACTGTGAACGATTTATTACTCCTGTTTTAAAAGAAAAAGAGAATATTATCTTAGGAGCAGAAGAGAAAATTATTTCTTTAGAATATAAATTATTTATGGATATTCGAGAAGTTGTTAAACGTTATGTAGAATCTTTTCAAAAAGTTGCGAAAATCATTAGTGAAATTGATATGTTACAGAGTTTTTCGATTGTGTCAGATGCGTATAAATTTACGAGACCTGAAATTACAGAAGAAAGAACTTTAAAATTATTAGAGTGTCGTCATCCTGTTGTTGAACAAGTTATGAAAGATAAATATATTCCTAATGATATCGTTATGGATAAAACAACCAATATTTTATTAATTACAGGTCCTAATATGGCTGGAAAATCTACTTACATGAGACAATGTGCCATTACGGTTATTATGGCTCAAATGGGTTGCTTTGTTCCTTGTCAAAGTGCAGTTTTACCTATTTTTGATAAGATATTTACTAGAATTGGAGCAAGTGATGATTTAGTTAGTGGGGAATCTACTTTTATGATAGAGATGAAAGAAGCAAATTATGCGATTTCAGAAGCTACGGAGAATTCTTTGATTTTATTTGATGAATTAGGACGTGGTACGGCTACGTATGATGGAATGAGTTTAGCTCAAGCAATCCTAGAATATATTCATGATAAAATTAAAGCGAAAACAATGTTTTCTACTCATTACCATGAACTTACTTTTTTAGAAAAAGATTTAAAACAATTAAAAAATGTGCATGTTTCTGCTGTAGAGGAGAATGGTCAAGTTACCTTTCTTCATAAAGTGAAACCTGGAGCTGTCGATAAGAGTTATGGTATTCATGTGGCTTCTCTTGCCAAGCTTCCTGCTAGTTTAATTGATCGAGCAAATGATATATTAAATGTATATGAAAAGAAGAATATCAAAAAAGAAACATTTACTCAAACGAGTTTATTTGAATTAGATGAGGAGGAATTTGAACCAAAAATTAATCCTATTGAAGAAAAAATAAAAGAGATTAATCCATTAGAAATGACTCCTATGGATGCTTTGAATTTTTTATATGATTTACATCGTGAAGTTAAGAAAAAAGACTAATATCTTTTTTCTTTTTTTTATATATGTTATACTTTTCATAGGATGATAGGAAGTGGTTGTATGAGAGCAAATAAAAAAGAAAAAATGTTTTCTCTATTGTTTATCTTAGTATTAGGGTTAGGAATAGGGTATGCTGTATTGTCTAGTAATTTAACGATTGATGGGACTTCTCTTTTTAAAAGAGCAACATTTGATATTCACTTTGAAGATGTTAATATCACGTCTGGTTCAGTAACACCGAATAGTGGACCAACTATCGGATCAAATCTAACATCTGTATCTTATAATATTACTTTAACCAATCCCGGAGATTTCTTCGAGTTTACCGTTGATGCAGTAAATGGTGGAACAATCGATGCCATGATTTCTAGTGTAACGAGTAAAATGAATGGAACCGTCATTACAACACTACCAAATTATATGGAATATTCGGTTACGTATAGTAATGGAGTTGCAATCGCTGAAAATCAACTATTAAATTCTAATTCATCTGAGACCTATAAAGTAAGAGTAGCCTATAAGGATGATATCAATCCTAATGATTTACCTGGCGATGATGCAACTAGTACTTTTCAATTTTCTGTAACCTATATTCAAGCAGATGATTCTGGAACATCATTACACCCAGTATCTTTTGCTACAGATGATTGGCCAACGATTATTCAGGCTGTTCAAAATGATGATACGGATCCTTATCATGTAGGAGATACGAAAGAAATTGAACTAGGAAATGGGTTAGGTACTCATACGTTAAGAATAGCAAATAAATCAACTCCAGCGGAATGTTCCACAACAGGATTTAGTCAAACAGCTTGTGGTTTTGTCTTAGAGTTTGTTGATGTTATTGCAAATACTAGAATGAATAATGATCTTACTAGTGATGGTGGTTGGCCAGCATGTTCTATGAGAACCTATTTAAATGATACAAATAATCAAACAAGTATTATTAATTCTTTCCCAGAAGTATTAAGAAATGCTATTACTGATACCCAAGTGCGATCTGGCCATAATTCTTCTAGTTCTTCTAATTATACTTCAAGTGATAGATTGTATTTATTGAGTTTTGTAGAAGTTTATGGAAGTAATGATACAAATGATAGTTTAACTACTAGTGAGACAAGACAGCTTGACTATTATAAAAATCTTCCTGTAACAATTACTAATTATAATGGTACAATGAAACAATATAATAATTCTGCTTCTGCCTGGTGGCTACGTTCTCCTTATTTAGATGGTTCCATTACTTATTGGCTTGTTTTCACTACAGGTAATTATGTGAATCTTACAGCTCCTAGCACCTATGGTGTTTCCCCAGCTTTTAGAATTGGTTAAGAATATTTTCGATTGAAAATATTCTTTTTTTTTCTTATTATTTACGTTATAATAATAATGGTGGTAGTTATGAAAAACCGTAGTGAATTAAGAGATGCTATTGTTAAAGTTCTTTATCAAATTCAATTATTTGATGAAGCTCATATTGAGTATGACTTAGATGATTTAATTAAAGAACAAGTAGAAGTAGAAAGCGATTTTGTCAATGATTGTATTCAAGGAGTTTTAAAAAACAAAAAGAAAATAGTATCTTTAGCAAATCAATCTTTGAAAGATTGGACGATGGATCGTTTAAATAAAGTTGATCAAGCTATTTTAAGTTTAGGAATTTATGAATTATTATATACAGATACTCCTTCAATTGTTGCTATTAACGAGGCAATTGAGTTATCCAAAATATATAGTGATGAAGCTGTTACTAAAATGATTAATGGAGTATTAGATAAGATTTATCATGATGAAGAGAAATAACTTTTATTTCTCC
>CACZOQ010000132.1 GCA_902782835.1 uncultured Erysipelotrichaceae bacterium
AATTAGAAAAAGTACCATTACCAATTGTTGAGGATATTGATTTATTCTTATTGTATGTTAATGATGATGAAAAGAAATATGCAGCTTACTTGGCTCAAGAATTACGTTTAGCTGGATTCATAGTAGATACGGAATATACGGGTAGAGGATTAAAAGGTCAATTTAAACAAGCAGATCGTTTAAAATCCAAATTTACTTGTGTTTTAAATTCTGAAGATTTAAATAATAATGAAATTAAGATTAAAAATAATATTACGAAGGAAGAAGAAGTTATTAGTTTAGATGTTCTGATTTATTATTTAGATGAACAGATTAATACAATGATTCCTGAAGATTTTGATGAATGTCAATGTGGATGTAATCATGAAGATGAACACGAATGTTGTGGTCACTCTCATGAAAAAGGTCATAAGTGTTGTCATCATAAGGAGGAAGAGGAATGAAAATAAATGTTGATGAATTAAAGAAATATGTTGGGCAAGAAATTACTTTTTCTGGTTTTATAGATGCAATCCGTGATAAGAAATGGGTTATGTTTGTTATTTTGAGAGATAATACTGGAAAACTACAAATGACCATTGAAAAGAGTGAGGAAAAGAACAAAGAATTATTAGATATTATGGCTGAGACTACTGTTGAGTCTACTGTTAAAATTACAGGATTTCTTCAAGAAAATGAAGCAGTTAAATTAGGTGGTATGGAATTAATTCCTAGCAAGATTGAAATTACTTCTAAGGCAGAGGCTCTTCCTTTTGATTTTAATAATTTAGAGGGAGTTAATATTGATACTAGAATGGATTTTAGATGGTTGGATTTACGTAATGAAAAGAACATGCTTGTAAGACAGATTGAATCTTGTTTTATTGAAGCTATGAGAGAGTTCTTATATGAAAATCGTTTTACAGAAATCCATACACCAAAATTAATTGGTACTGCTAGTGAATCTGGAAGTAGTGTTTTTAAAGTTCAATATTTTGATCGTGATGCTTTCTTAGCTCAAAGTCCACAGTTTTATAAACAAATGGCAATGGCTGCTGGAATGAATCGTATTTTTGAAGTAGCTCCTTGCTTTAGAGCAGAAAATTCTAATACGAATCGTCATGCTACGGAGTTTACTTCGTTTGATTTGGAGTTTTCTTATATTGATTCTTATGAAGATGTTATGGGTTTAGAAGAAGATTTACTAATTGCAGGCCTTTCTAAAGTAAAAGAAAAGTATGGGGATAAAATATTAGAAGTATTTGGAAAAGAAGTTATTATTCCGAAAAAGCCATTTCCAAGAATGAAATTAAAAGATTTATATCAAGAATTACATGAACGATATGGTTTTGATATTCCAACCGAAGATGTTGGGGACATGAATGCAGAAGCTGAGAAGTTAACGTTTAAGTTGGCTCATGAGAAGTTTGATTCTGAATTTATGTTTATTGTAGATTATGCTGCAACCAAACGTCCATTTTATCATATGAGAGATGAAAATGGTAAACTTCAGGGTTATGATTTAATCTGGAGAGGAACTGAAATTACTTCTGGTGCTCAAAGAGAACATCGTTATGATGAATTGGTTAAGAATGCAAAAGAAAAAGGATTAGGAAAGGATGTTGAATTCTATCTTCAATTCTTTAAATATGGATGCCCACCACACGGTGGATTTGCTATTGGAGTAGATAGACTTACAATGTTATTAACTGGTTTGTCAATTAAAGAAACTCAGTTTTTATTCCGTGGACCAAATCGATTAAATCCATAAAAAGTTGTTTTAACAACTTTTTTCTTTTTCTGCTTTTTTTTTAAGAACCGTGTTATACTATATTTAAAGTAGGGTGATGTGTATGGCAAGGGTAAAGAAAAAATTAAAAAGATCTGACATTAAACGTAATGTTTCTTCTTCAGTAGGTCATACGATTAAGAAGATTAAAGAAAATGAACGAAAATATACGATAATATTTGTTTTATCATTTATGATTATTTTTGCTTTTATTGGTTATTTTACTCTAACTATTCATACACAAGAGTCTTTATTTTCGATGTCTGTTGCATCTTCTATTCAAAGTTCAGCTCCTACTATTTTATTACAAAGTACCGATATTAAAACAGAAGAAGAAGCTCTTTCCTCTTTAGCGTATCCAATACGGATTCAGAATACTACGAACCATCATTTGAAGTATCGTATTTCTTTTCTGGAAGATAAAAAGTCTCAAAGTATTTGTGGATGTGAGACTAGCTTTCACCCTGAACAGATTTATTTTTCTTTGAATCGTCGTGATATTCAGACACTACCAGAAGATGGACTTTTAGAGAGTGGGCTTTTAATGCCACATGAAGAAAAGGTGTTACCAATTACTATATGGATAAATGATACCACGCAATCTTTATCAGATATTCATTTTCATGGATATTTCCTTTTTGAAGAAATATAAGATACTTGAGTTTTTTTAAATCTTATTGTATAATGAAGTTGTCAGATAGATATGTACAGACACATTTAAAACCGACGAAAGTAACGATACGGGAGTTCGGAACAGCTATCGGTGTCGAATACTTATTTATTTAAGGATCCTAATGATAGCGTATGAACACCCACCTGGTCATAAGATTAGGTTTTATCGTTCGTCCAAGGCGTATCTGTTCTGACTTTTTTATTGCGTTTTTTTGGATTTTATGGTAAAATACCCCTTACAGAGGGGATGAGAGGAATGCTAGTATTACCGATTGTAAACAAGAATAGAATTATGAATGTTCAGATTCGATTAAGAAATGCCAATAAGATTCGTCGTGGTGTTTGTTTTGATGATGCCAAGGAAAGTGAAATCATTGTAAATCGTGAAAAATTTTCGGAATCTAGTTATAAAGAATCTAAAGAGGAAAAGGCTCCAACAGATTTTATTCGTAGTCGTTCTCTTTTATACCCTAGAAACATTTTAGTTACTACTAGAGAAGAAAACGATTCTACCAATTACGATGTTTATGAAGTTCCTCAACCACCTAAAAAAGTCAATGATAGTTTGGATTGCTTATATGGAAAGGCAATTACAGATTTACGAAAGGAAATTCCACGTACGACTAAAAGAGGACGTTACGTTTCTTTTGAGGATTTAGGAATAGGTGAGTGTTTGACAGATGATAAAATTGCTCAATTGCAACGAATTGTAAAAGACGAAAGAGATACTTCTAAGTGGCCAATTTTATTTGAAGAAGCAGGAATTTCTGAATTACCAGATACGATTCATTTCTTAAATAATTTTGAGTGTACTTTATTATCGGATTATTCTATTCCTGAGACTAGTTTGCAGGATACTTTAAAATCTTTAGAAATTATTCATTCTAGAGATTTCCGTAATTTAAGTCGTTATTATCAGATGGCGAAGTCTAATTCCGATATTTATCGAAAAATGTCTTATGTTCATCAACTTATTTATTCCAGACCATTAACTTTGATTCAACCATCTAAAAAATCGCAAAAAATTTTAGTAAAAAAGAAGAATGATGAAAATGAGTTTAGACAAGCAGCATAAATTTGCTCGTTTAGAGAAAATAATTGGAACTTCAAATTTAAAATTGTTAGCTGATAAGAGTGTTTTAGTTTTAGGTTGTGGAGGAGTTGGAGGCTATGTTTGTGAGGCACTAGCTCGTAGTAACATTGGGACTCTTATTATTGTTGATTCTGATATAGTAGAAGAGAGTAATCTTAATCGTCAAATTATCGCATTAGATTCTACCATTGGAAACGTTAAAGTAGATGTTTTAGAAAAAAGAATTCAAGATATTAATCCTGAATGTCAAATTATTAAAATACATTCTTTTATTGATAAGGATACGATTCATGACTTGTTTCGTTATTCAATTGATTACTTTGTAGATGCTTGTGATACGGTTTCTACTAAAAAAGCGGTTATTCAAGAATGTATTCAAAGAAAAATACCATTTATTAGTTGTATGGGTACTGGTAATAAATTAGATCCTAGTCAATTAGAAATTGTAGATTTACGAAAAACAATCAATGATCCTTTAGCTAGGATTCTAAGAAAATTTATAAAGGATGAAGGCATTCAACAAAAAGTAATGGTTTTATCTTCTAGAGAACTCCCTATCAAAACAGAAGATGGAACTTTGGGAAGTAGTGCTTTTGTTCCTAGTAGTGCAGGACTTTTAATTGCTAGTTATATCGTAAGAAGTTTTATAAATAAATAGTAATATAAAGTAGAAAGTGTTATATAAAAATAAAAAGAATTATTTGTATTGTAAATAATTCTTTTTTATTTTAAAGTTTTCTATACAAACCTATAGCTTTTCCAAGAATCGTACATTCATTTAAGATGATTGGTTCCATAGTATCATTTTCTGGTTGTAATCTAAAATAACCATTTTCTTTATAGAATGTTTTTACTGTTACTTCATTATCACTATTCATTGCGATAACTGTTTCTCCATTTCTTGCTGTATTTTGTCTTTCAACGATTAAAATATCTCCATCATATATACCAACGTTAATCATGGATTCCCCACTTACGCGTAATGTAAATATTTCTTTTTTGCTCGTTACTAAATTGGCTGGTAGACTGAAATATTCTTCTGGAGTTTCTATTGCTTCGATAGGTGTTCCAGCAGTTACTTTTCCAAGAAGTGGTACTTCTATAATATTTTCATTTTCTTCTATATATTCATTTGGAACTAATATTTCAATTGTTCGATTTTTATTATCATATTTTTTAATATAACCTTTTTCTTCTAATTTCTTTAAATGAAAATGAATGGTAGCAGGGGATGAAAGATGAGCTTCTTCTCCAATCTCTCTTACCGTAGGTGGATATCCATTTTTGGCAATTAATTTTTTTAATACCTGTAAAATATAACTTTGTCTTCCTGTTAATTTTTCCATGTAATCCCTCCTTTATAAAAATAGTGTAACATTATCATTGTCAAATGTCAAACAAATGTTTTAATTTTTTTGTTGACACGAACAATTATTCGATATATACTGAATGTATCATAAGAAAGGAGTGAATGATATGATGAATATTTTGAAGAAAGGTTTTATTTTGATTGGCTTGTATTCTATTTTCACTATCTATCTATTTTTAGCAAGTGATCGAATTGAACGTCTTGAAAATAAGGAAGAACGGGAATTTGTGAATGTCTCTATAAACTATAGTGAATAATTCATAAAATATGCTATACTAAGAGCAGATGTATGAAAATGAAGGTGAGAATTATGAAAAAAATTATATTGGTTGATGGTAATAATTTGCTTTTTCGAAGTTTTTATGCAACTGCTTATCAGGGAGTTATCATGAAAAATTCGAAAGGTTTTCCTACGAATGCTTTATATGGATTTATTAATATGATGAATAAGATTATTAAGGAAGAAAATCCTAGCTATATTTTAGTAGCTTTTGATAAAGGGAAAACTTTTCGACATGATAAATATGATGATTATAAAGCGGGAAGAATGGCAGTACCAGATGAGTTAAAATTGCAATTTCCAAAAGCAAAAGAAGTTTTGGATAGTATGGGAATTAAGCATTTTGAAATAGATAATTATGAAGCTGATGATATTATTGGTACGCTTTCAAAAATTGTGGATGAAGAAGATGAATTTATTGCAACGATTGTTAGTAGTGATAAAGATTTGTTGCAACTAATTAGTAAAGAAGTAACGGTTAAATTATTAAAACAGACAGGTTATATTATGATGGATCCTGAGGAATTTAAAAAAACATATCAAGTAGAACCTATTCGTATGATTGATTTGAAAGCTTTGATGGGGGATGCAAGTGATCATATTTCAGGTGTTAAGGGAATTGGTGAGAAAACAGCTATTCAGTTACTGGTAAAATATGGAAGTTTAGATGGTATATATGAACATTTAGAGGATATTTCTCCTAAGACTCGAGAAAAATTAGAGAATGATCGAGACAACGCATATATGAGTTATGATTTAGCTACTATCTATCGTGAAGTTCCAATTGATTTTACGTTAGAAGATTGTAAATATAATGGATATTGTATTCAAGAATATCAAAAAATCTTAGAAGAATTAGAATTTTTCTCATTATTAAAAAAGATGGATTTTGTTCCTAATTCTTTGGATGTTGTAAAAGAAGAGTCTGAAAATATTGAAATATTAGATTTTAAAGATTTTTCTTCAAAGAAGTATTCCTTTTATTTAGAAACAAGAGGATCTATTTATAGTAAAAGTGAAGTATTGGGTTTAGGTATTTATGACGGAGAACATGGATATTTCTTATCTAGAGAAGAATTAGTAGCGAATAAAACCTTTTTAGCTAATTCTAATGAGAAATATACCTATGATTTAAAAAAATGTATAGTGGTTTTAAATTCATTAGGAATTTCTATTCATAATTGTACTTTTGATACAATGATTGCAGCTTATTTGTTAGATTATGTTGTTAAAGATGATATCAGCTTTCTAGCAAGAAGTTTTGATGTAGAAATCCCAGAATATGAGACTTTATATGGTACGGACAAACGTCCAAAAGAAATAGGGGAAGAAGAATTAAAACAAATATGTTGTCAAAAGGCGAAGTTTATTTATGATACAAGAGAGAGACTTTATTCTGAATTGATTGAAAATGAGGAAAATACATTATTTGAGTCGATTGAAATGCCTCTTACTTTCGTACTTGCCGATATGGAAATAGAAGGTATTCGAGTTGATCGTGATTATTTAACAGAAGTAGAGTCTGAATTAAAGGTTGAAATGACTAAGTTAGAAGAAGCGATTTATCAAGATGCAGGATGTGAGTTTAATATTATGTCACCTGCTCAATTAGCAAAAGTATTATTTGAAGATTTACAAATAAAATATCCAAAGAAAGTAAAAGAAAATAAGTATTCAACTAGTAAAGATATTTTGGATAAAATAGTAGGGGTACATCCTATTGTTGAAAAAGTATTAGAATATCGTACTTTGGCTAAATTATATACAAATTATGCAGTAGGTTTAAAAGATGAAATACGTGAAGATGGTAGAATTCATACAATTTTTACACAAACATTAACGAGAACGGGTAGATTATCTAGTATTAGTCCTAATTTGCAAAATATACCTGCTCGTTCTGATTATTCTAGATTAATTCGTAAAGCATTTTTACCAGATGAAGATAGTGTTTTGTTATCGAGTGATTATTCACAAGTAGAATTACGTATTTTTGCTCATATGTCAAAAGCAACGAATCTTATTCAGGCATTTATTGATAATCAAGATATTCATGCTAAAACTGCTTCTGATATTTTTCATGTTCCATTAGATAAAGTGACCAAAGATATGAGAAGAAATGCGAAAGCAGTAAACTTTGGAATTTTGTATGGAATTAGTAGTTTTGGTTTATCAGAAGATTTGGGTATTGATATCATGACGGCTAAGAACTTTATTGATAATTATTTAGAGACATATCCTGGAATTCGAGAATATATGGAAGAGCAGAAAGCATTGGCTTATAAGAATGGTTATGTTAAAACTCTTATGAATCGTAAAAGAGTCATTGAAGAATTAAAAAACAAGAATTTTATGATTCGAAGTAGTGGAGAAAGAATGGCTCTTAATACTCCAATTCAAGGAACAGCTGCTGATATTTTAAAGAAAGCAATGGTTGAAATTTATCGGGAATTTGAAAATCGAGGATTAAAAAGTAAAATGTTGATTCAAGTTCACGATGAATTGGTATTTAATGTATTGAATTCTGAGTTGGAAGAAGTAAAGAAAATTGTTCGTGATATTATGGAAAATACGTTTCAATTAAGTGTCCCTTTAAAAGTAGATATTGAAATTGGAAATAATTGGTATGAAGCAAAATAAAACACCTTTTTGGTGTTTTTTTTATGATATAATAGTATATATTTTTTAGGAGATGATTCTATGCCTGAAAAGCCAGAAGTTATAACGGTCTCTAAGACTTTAGAACGAGAATTATTAGGGAGAAAAATAAGGACTTGTCATGTTTATTGGGATAATATTATTGCTTATCCAACTTGTCAAAAGTTCATTGAGCAAATTCAAAATCAAGCGATTCATTCTGTTACTACAAGAGGTAAATTTTTAGTATTAGCTTTGGATGATTATTCTTTATTAATTCATCTTCGAATGGAAGGAAAATTTCTCTTTCGAAAAGAAGATGATGATATTTCTAAACATGAACATGTTGAATTTATTTTAGATGATGGTAGAAGTTTCCGATATCATGATGTTAGAAAATTTGGGAAAATGTATTTGATTCCCAAAGAAGATACTTATCAAGTAAAGCCATTATCAGAACTTGGTTATGAGTATGATGATCCATTACTAACAAAAGAGTATTTGTATCAAAAAATTCATCGCAAATCGTTACCAATTAAAACAGTTTTATTAGATCAAAGTATTATCGCGGGAATTGGTAATATTTATGCAAATGAAATTTTATATTTAAGTGGTATTTCTCCTTTTCGTAAAGCTTCTAAGATTACGAAACAGGAGTGTCAAAACATAATCGATCAGACTATAATCGTTTTGAATCATGCAATAACTTTAGGGGGAACTACGATTCGTAGTTTTACTTCAGAAGAAGGAGTACATGGGCTGTTTCAAAATGAATTGTATGTACATGGAAAAGCAGGAGAAGCTTGTAATCATTGTGGTTCTGTTTTAAAAAAAGAATTTATTGGAGGACGGGGAACTTATTATTGTCCAAAGTGTCAAAAGTAGTAGAGAATTGTCAAAAAGACTATTCTTTTTCTTTGGCACTGTTATATAATGAAAATAGGATTATAGGGGAGATAATTATGAAAAAAACAAAAATAATATGTAGTATAGGACCTGCTAGTAATCAGGTTGATGTGATGGAAAGCTTAGTTTTAAATGGTATGAATTGTGCTCGTATTAATTTAAGTCATGCTACGGAAGAGAGTTGTATTGAAACCATTCAAGTCGTTAGAGAAGTGCGAAAGAAAACTGGTATGCATGTTGCTATTATGTATGATACAAAGGGGCCGGAATTTCGAACATTAGATTTTGCAGATGATGGTGTTTTTCTTCATGCTGGAGATATTATACAAATGGTATCTGAGAAAGTTGTTGGAAATAGTGAGCGCTTTAGTGTCAATCATCCAGAAGCCTTGGGGGAGATTACTGTTGGAGCCCATGTATTAGTTGATAATGCTTTATTAGATTTAGAGGTAATTGATAAAAGAGAAGGGGTTCTTGTTTTAAAAGCAATGAATGAAGGGGAAATTAAAAGTCACAAAACGATTAATGTTCCTGGAATTCATTTGAATTTACCTTTTATTAGTGAACAAGATTATCATGATATTCAGTTTGCTGCTAAACATTCTTGTGATTATTTGGCATTGTCTTTTGTTAGCTCTCGTGAAGATGTTCGGGCGGCTAGAAAGATTATCGAAGAGAGTGGTGGAGATGCTCGTATTATTTCTAAAATTGAAAGCCAAACTGGAATTGAAAATATTGATTCAATTATTGCTGAATCCGATGGAATTATGATTGCTAGAGGAGATTTGGGTGTAGAAGTTCCGATGGAAGAATTACCAATGCTACAGAAAACTATTATTCGTAAGTGTCGTGAAAATGGTAAATTTGCTATTGTTGCTACTGAAATGTTAGCCTCTATGTATACCAATCCTAGACCTACTAGAGCAGAAGTATCTGATATTGCCAATGCAGTATTGGATGGAACAGATTGTGTGATGTTATCTGGTGAAACAACTGTTGGTAAATATCCATTACAAGCTGTACAATTTATGAGTCGTATTTGTGAATATGTGGAATCGACTATTGATTATACAAAACATACTGCTTATCGTAGAAAAATAGGTGTATCGGATACGATTGCTAAACTAGTGGTTGATGCGGTTGAGTATGATGATATTAAGTTGATTGTTACCACCACAATGACTGGCTTTACAGCTCGAAAGATTAGTAATTTACGGCCTAATTGTACTATTTTAGCATGCTGTCCATCTAACCATATTGCAGAAAAAGCTGCTTTGAATTTTGGAGTAAAACCAATTGTTACAGAAGTCTATGAAAGCACTGATGAAATGGTAGAAGGAGCTAGAAAAATTGCTCAAGAGGAGTTTCATTTACAAGAAGGAGATTTGATTGTTATTACAGGAGGGTTCCCTTTAGGGCAAACCCGTATGACCAATTATATTCGAATTGTTGAGATATAAAAAAGAGTTCTTATGAACTCTTTTTTTTGATTTCAAAGTAGATATCATATAAATGTTGGACTCCATTTTCTAAATAGTAATAGTGAAATATATAAGGAACAAATAGACATAATGTAATGAGAAATAGTAATAATAATGCTATTGTTTCAAAATATAGGGCTCCTAATAAAAATAGGATTGTACCGATTCCAGCAAAGAATGTAACAATTAAATGAACGAGTCTTTCATGTTGAAAAAACTGAATCCAAGTTAGAACTTCTTCTGCTAATCCTTTTTCTATTTTTCCTTTTTTTATTTTTTCTTCTAATTCTTTTTGATAATCACTTAATTTGATTTTCATGCTTCCTCCTTTAGTTTTTCTGTTAGTGGAGAATTATCAAAATCTTCTTCCATTAAAAATTCGTGAATAATTTCTTCTTTATTTGCTACGAGCATTTCTTCAATACGATCTACTCGACATTTTTCTGCTTTTATAATGGCTTTTACTTTTTCAACTGCTTCTTCTAAATTATCATTTACTACTACATAGTTGTATTTTGTTACTTCATTCATTTCTTTATAGGCGGTATTGAATCTTTCAATTATTATTTCTTTATCTTCTGTTTGTCTATTTTTTAATCGTTTTAATAATTCTTTTTCAGAAGGAGGCATGATAAAAATAAATAATGCTTCTGGTATTAATTCTTTTATTTTTTTTGCTCCTTGAATTTCAATTTCTAAAATGACATCGATTCCTTTTTCTATTTTTTCAATGATTTTTTCTTTTGGAGTACCATAATAGTTTCCAGAATACTCAGCGTACTCTAAAAAATAATTCTCTTTTATTTTTTCTTCAAATTCTTCTTTGGTTAAGAAATAATAGGTTACTCCTTCTTCATCTATTTTTCTTGGTTTTCTGGAAGTAGCTGAAACAGATAACCATACATTATTATTATTTTTTAAAACTTCATTTATGATGCTTCCTTTTCCAGCACCACTTGGCCCTGATATAACGATTAATTGACCTGTCTTTTTATTTCGAATCATAATGTTCCCCTCCTATATAAATTATACTATTGAATTCCTTAGATACCAAATGATTATTATTTATGATGTCATAAATATTAGTTGTCAATATTTCGAATTCTAACATTTCATCTTTTTCTCTTGTTATTTTACTAATGATCGGTATTGCTAATTCTTTTTTTATTCTATTTAAATATTGTTTTCCTATTTGATTCAATCCCAAAATTCGAATATATGTTATTTTATTCCATTGATTTGCTTTTTCTTTTGTAAAGTTACATAGTATATGAATTAACATTCTTTTAATTTTATTGTAAGTATACCTTTTACTTTTACAGTTTTCTATTAGTTCTTCTAGAGAAGTGGAATGATTTATTTCTTTTTTTAATTTTTGATCCATTCCTTCTTCTACGGTTTGGTAAATGGATAAATCTTTTTCTGTTAGAATTTTATATTTTAATAAAGTAAAATAGTCTTCCAAATGATAAGTATTTTGTAAAAATCGTAATTCTTTTTCTGGTACTTGTCCTTTAATTGATTGTTTATTATGGATTGCTTCACGGATAGCGGTTGCAGATGAGATCGATGTTTGTAAATCTTTATCGTGATAAGAATTAGTTCTTTGAATGGCTTCAGGGATTATTTTGTAGTTTTCTTTTAAAATCGTTTTTATATAACTGACTCCTAAAAGATCATTCGGTGTATTAATCTTTTTCCCTGTTAAATCTTCTAAGGCACAAGATAGGGCAGTCGGATAGTTTTTACCCATTTTGGAATAGATTTTTACTAATTTGTCGAATTCTTCATTTTCTAATTGTGTTCTGGCAATGGTTGCTAGATCTTCTATTTGATTGGTTTCACTACCAAATACTACTTTTTCAACTTGTAAGTATTCTAAAATAGTGATAGCTCCATAGGCAAAGAAGTCGGCTGATTGAGTGGCGAAAGGGAAGGGTAATTCAATTACTAAATCAATTCCATTTTCTAGGGCTATTTTCGTACGTGCCCATTTATCGATAATGGTTATTTCTCCTCTTTCTGTAAAATGCCCACACATGACAGCAATGATTGCGTGGTCTGGGTATTTTTCTTTGATTTTTTGTATTTGATAATAGTGACCATTATGAAATGGATTATATTCTGCAATAATTCCAATAGCTTTCATATATATCCTTCTTTCTTTGCTTTAGTGTATTTTACCACAATGTATTATGGAAAACAATTGGTTAGCTTTATTATTTTTGGTTTATTATTAGAA
>CACZOQ010000133.1 GCA_902782835.1 uncultured Erysipelotrichaceae bacterium
TATTTTTCCTGATGCATCTTTTGCTTTCTCTGCTAACTCAGGATATTGTTCATCAAAGCTTTTAAATACTTTTTCCGTTTCTTTGGTATTGACGATACCCTTTTTTTCTGAACTTCTCATTTCACTGCTTTGTTTATATTCCGTTTTATTATTTTGTGTCGATAAATGGTGTCTTGAAATGATTTCTCCTGCTGTTGATGCAAAAACACCTATTGCAGCATTGATTCCTACATTTTTCCAGCCCCCTGCTTCCTTAAATGCAACTTTAAAATTATCGAACATACTTTCCTGCCCATAGTCTTTATAGATGGTTTTCATAGCAGGCTGGACAAATCCTTCGGATGCTGCATCAACTGTTGATAAGCCTACTCTGGCTGCTGCCATAGAATTTGATTTGAAAATATTTCCTGCTGTTTTCGAGCCTACTCCTCCACCTAACTTGGCAATTTTTGTTCCGACATACCATTTGGTTCCTTCCCAAAGACCTGAAGCAATTCCATATTGTAAGCCTTTTTCTGTCGTTGAACCTTCATACCAGGCTTGTTCTGCACCTTTCGAAACTCCTAATAAGCCAGCTATTAGAGGTAGACTTCCACCAGTTAATGCTCCAGCTCCAACTACCCCAAACGTATATCCAATTCCTGAGGTTACTTTTCTAGTACTATTCGCATCTATCAAAGAATTTTCTTTCATGTTCCTTAAATCAGAATTCTCTGCATACAAATTATTAAATAAAGACTCTACTTGTTTTTGGGATACATATGCTTTCGTATCTTCCCATATTTCAGTTGTTTTATCTGTACCATAAATGGCATCATACCCTAATGTAGCTATACTTGCTAATGCAGTTCCTCCAACCGTTATCAAGTCGGCTCCTGTTTCTAAGATTTCTCCCACACCTTCTAATAAACCAAGACCTACTACACCTACTGTTGAAGATGCTCCCTTTAGAATATTCATTGCTTTTCTACCAAATGATATTTTATCTTCTATTGGACTTAAATCTAATTCTTTATAATCTTTATTGGTTAATGTATCCAAAAAAGCATTTATATCTGATTCATCTTGATTATAACTTAATATTTTTATCTCTGCTTGTTTAATAGTTTTAATCAAACCCCCACATGTATCATAACTTGATTTTACAATATTACTAAAAGAATCGGAAGTAATCCCACCTATATATTGCTGAAAGCCACGAGCCCCTACAATCTGATTGGTAGCATTTCGTACTTCTTCGGATATGGACGGTATTTTTTCAGAGATTTGTATCATCTCTTGAATAGCATTATTTACGATTGAACTTTCATATACGATTTCAGGCATATTTATCACTTATTTCCTAATTCATCTATTATCTTTAATTGTTCTTCGATTAAATCAAATTCTTCATCTTTATATCCTAAATGAATCACTTTATCGATTTTCTCTTTATCAAATAATAGATTTTGATCACTCTTTAAAACTCCGATTGGATATGCACATCCAAGATAGTCATATACTTTATCACTATTGGCTTCTTTTACTTTATATCCAATTATTAATACTTTTACAGTTCCTTCTTTTAATAATACTAAAGTTCCTATTGGATAATACATTATTCCCCGCTCCTATCTTTTATTTTAGCTTCATCATTATATTGTTGTTGTAGTTTGTTATATTGACTCACTGCCGATTCCCTAATCTGAGAAAGGGCTGATGTAATTGTACTAGCCGATGTTGTTATCTCTGAACAGCAATTAGTAATGTTATTCACAAATGTCACTCCATCTGCTGATAGACTTTTTTCATTTATTGTTGAACCACTTTCATAAAAATTCATACTGATTGTTGAAAGATCAGACAATGCATTTTCTACATTGTCACAGCCTGTTAAAATGGTTTGAATGTCAAGATCTTTAGATGCTGATTGAGCTGTTACTTTTTTCCCTACATATGGCTCTAGAAGATTCATTCCTCATTCTCCTTTTAGATTTCTATCAATTCATAATTGGTTGATCCTAGTCCTAAGCTTTCCGCATATTCTAAAATATGTCTTCCTTCTCTTGAATCAATTCTTTCTTCTATTTCTTTGGTTCCTTTTTCATTCGTTGCCCAAATGGCATCAATAAAAGCTTGATCATTTGCTACTGGGTCAAGAGATGCAAAAATGCCAATATCATTAATGACAGGATCCCCTTGATTACAATCACAGTCACAGTCTACTGAAATGGCATTGGCCACTGTGATATAGATGATTGGTTTTTTGTTTTCTTGTAAGTATTCTGATACTGCTGTTGCTGCCTCAGCCATAGATTCGATAAAATCAACTTGTTCATATTTTACCTTCCAGCATTCTTCTGGATCAGTGGTCTGACCACAACTATGAATATACGCTTTTCCATTTCTAGAAGCAATTCCAATTGATTGATTTTTTAGATTGGCTCCAAAGCCTCCGGCAATATGTCCTTTTCCATGTGCTAGATTGATAATGGAATCATACTTTTCTATATTTTTACCAATTAAATCGTATTTCAAATGCTTTCCATTTTTTACTGGTATTTTGATTTCTCCTTCAGCATCCATAATATCTACTTTGGCAATTGCAGTAAAACCATGATCCTTGGCTGCTTGCATATGGTCCTCTACTGTATTTCTTTTTCCTGGATAAGCTGTACTACATTCTAGAATTGTTCCATTTAATTTTTTTATGAATGGTTCGATCAAATCCGCTTTTAAATATCCTTTGGCCCCAGGTTCACCTGTTGATAGTTTTACTCCTACTTTCCCTGGTAATTCTACTCCTAATTTTTCATATATTTTTATTAAGTTCTCAGCATTTATATCTTTGGTAAAATATACTATTTTCTTTTCCATACTTTCTCCTTTACATTTAATCTTATTTTATCATTTATTCCTATCTTACTCAATTTTTTTTTATATATTTTCAAATTTGTCTTTTAATTTTTTTAGCATGTGGTATACTATAATAGAAGGAATATTAGAGGGAGCTTAAAGTATGAATGTAGAAGAGTTACGAAAGCTAAAAGCAAAAGTTGAAGAAGACAATAAGAAGAAGCGTAATAATTGTTATGTTACTTTACTAGACTACGTTGCAGATGATCAAGCAGACATCTTTAAAGAGCGCTCTTCTATGTCTTTCGATGATATTCAAAAAGTAGATAAAACGGAAGAAGTAATTCAAGAAATTGGGGCTTTACTAGAAGATACTGTTTTATCATTGAGTGAAAGTGGTATTTCTTATGATAAGATTGTTTTAACTTCTCAAATGGGCTTTCTTTTAGATGCTGATTACTTTGAATCTCTTAGAAAAATATATTTAAAAAATGGGGTTGTTTTGGAAGATAAAGATATTGATGCAGATGAATTTTTACATAATATTTCGACTCGCTATGTTCCTATTTGTTTTTGGGTAGATATTGAATCTATGCAGAAAGAATGTTCTTTTGATGAGGTCTCTACTTATCAAGCTCTTCCTGTTGATGAAGTTCGTGGAATTGTGAATATTGATTTGTTCTTACGTAGAATGGATGATTTAGGATATGAATTATCGGTATTTGGAGAAGAATGTTCTTCTTCTAGAGATTATCGTAAATTTATTTATGAAAATGGATATTTTGATGGTTGGTTGGATTTAACTGTTAATTTAGCAAAATAAAAAAGGAATATTCCTTTTTTTATTTTATATAATAAACATAATTATCTTTTCTTGGTTTTGCTTCTAATTTTTCTCCTTGACGATATCCTATTGCACAGTGTCCTATTCCTTCATATTCTTCTGTAATTCCTAGCCCTTGCAATAATTCTTTTCCATAGTCAGACTCAAATTCTTCTTTGGCTCTATGGATCCAAATACTATCTACACCTAGGCTTTCTGCTGCTAGCATCATATTTTCCATCACAACACTTCCATCATAAACGTGAGTGCGAATACTTTTCTTGGCTAAAACAATGATAATGGTTGGTGCTCCATAAAAGGGATCTGTAATCTCTGGTATACCAAATATTTCACGGTTTTCTTTCATCAGACGATCTCTTACCTCTTTATTTTCTACTACGATAATAATTGGGGACTGTTTTCCTTTCCCTGTTGGAGCATATGTTCCGGCTCTTACTATTTTTTCTACAATTTCTGGTGCTACTTTTTTGTTTGGATCAAAGTTTCTACAACTTCTTCTTTCTTCAATTACTTTTAATGTTTCGTTCATAGTCATTCTCCTTTTCTTTTATTATAACTCAAAATTTTCTTGTAGTGTTATATGTAAAATATCTTCTAATTTTATTTCTTTGTTTTCTTGAAATAAAATTTTTTTGTTTTCTATAATTTTCTTTACTTTTCCAATATACTCTTTATATTCTCCCCCTTCTTTTAACAAATCTTTTTCAAAATAAATAACTTTAATATGGGGAGAAAATCGTATCTTCTTTTGAATGTTTTGAAGAACTTGATTTATTTTTTCTTTTTCTTCTTCCATTAGCTCTCTTTTTGAAGATACAAATCTACCCGTTTCATAGATTCCATCACTATAACCGTTTAAGGATTGATAGGGAGCAAATTGGGCAGAGCGATGCTCCATTGGCATTCTTACATGATTTCTTAATTCATAGTGATCTAAGTTTATTATATCTTGATAATGATTCATTCTTTATGCCCTCCTATTTGTTTATTTCTTTCGATGGTGGTTCCACCTTCTTCTAAATTCATTCCTTTTAATATTGAATTTTTTCCATATTTTTTTTGAATATTTAATATGACTTGTTGTATTTTTTGTTCTGATGGTTCTTCTACAATGGAATTTTCAAATAAATTTAATTGTTCGATTCTAGGGACAGACTCTTTTTCAAATTGAATATTGCCAAAAGCAATGGTAACTCTTCTAGATGATAGATTCGGATTTATAATTTTTTCATATAAGTTCAGCATAGTTTCCATAATGGTTTTACGAGATGATGTTGCTATAGAGAGTGATATGGTTCCGTGGGCTGGTTTCGGAACGCTTCTTCCATAATAATCGATTTTTTTTTCGCCAAAATATTCTGAATTGGATTGATCATAATCAATTGTTAAAAATAGTTGTTTGGTATATCCTTTTTTTTCTACTAAACTTAATATTAATAATTCTGTCATTTCTTTAACGATTTGCTTTGTCATTGTATAGTTATAGGGTTTAAATAACACTTGACTGGAAGATAAACTTTTTTGTTTGGGTTTATAATTTTTTACATCTTTTATTGTACATGGTTCCCATCCCCAAGCATGATCGATGATTAACTCTGCATTGATTCCAAACATTTTAAATAATTTATTTTCATTTTCTAATGAACACCTTGCAATATCTCCCATCGTATGCATCCCACCTTTCGCTAATCGGCTGGCGGTTCCTTTTCCAATCCTCCAAAAATCTGTGATTGGTTGATAATCCCATAATTGATTTTTATATGCTTCTTCATCTAGGAAAGCGATTCTCACACCATGTTCATCTGCTGTTTTTCTCTTTGCTACAATATCCATAGCAATTTTTGCTAAATATAGATTGGTTCCAATTCCTGCCGTTGCGGTAATTCCTGTTTTTTGATATACATCATGAATAATTTCGGTTACAAATTCTTCTGCTGTTTTTTTATATAAAGAAAGATAATCTGTTATATCGCAAAAAATTTCATCAATTGAATAAGCAAATAAATCTTCTGGGGAAAAGTATTGTAAATAAATTTTATATATATTCATACTATATTGCATATAAAGTCGCATTCTAGGAGGAGCTATGATAAAGTCTAATTTTAGATTTGGATTTTTCTTAAGTTCTGTATCATCATATGATTTTTCTTGCCAAGGACCATCTTTCTTTTTATCACGGTCTTTATTCACTTCTTTTACTTTTTGGATTACTTCAAAAAGTCTGGCTCTACCAGATAGTCCATATTGTTTTAGACTAGGAGTAATTGCTAAACATATCGTTTTTTCTGTTCTGCTTGCATCAGCAACTACTAAATTTACTTTTAGTGGATCTAATCCTCTTTCAACACATTCTACAGATGCATAAAAACTTTTTAAATCAATACAGATATATGTCCTATTCATATTCTTCCCTCTCTATGAATAGTATATCATATTTTAGAACATTTGTTTGATTTTTTTTTAAAAAATTAAAATGATATTTCTATCATTTTAATCTTATTTATGATTATTCTACCATAACCTAATTTATTAGATACCCAGGAATAATCGGCAGAATTTTTGACATATATGGTTCTATTACTACTAAGCCAATAATCCTGTTAGCTCTGAAAACATATAACTACTATCTGGTTTGCATTGTGTTTGCAGGTGGATTGATTGATAAATCTTATGTTTTCTCGATAGGCATCAAATAAGCTATCAAAGATTAATGCTTTTCATGATTTTTTACTATCTCTTTTTATATAAAAAACAGTTTTGTTCATGAGAATGAATAATACCAATTGCTTGTAAAAAAGCATAGATTGTAATACTTCCTACAAAGTGCATTCCTCTTTTTTGTAAATCTTTCGAAATAGCATCAGAGGCCTTATTTGTAGTTTTGGTATATTCATAATACTCTTTTCCTTTCGTAAAACTCAATAAATACTTATAAAAACTACCAAACTCATTTTGAATATTATGAAAGATTCTTGCATTCTCAATACTAGCTTTTACTTTTCTTTTATTACGAATCAGATTTGGATTATTGATTAATTCTTGAATTTTATCTTCTGAATAATTCATGATTTTATCTAAGTCAAATTGATCATAAGCTTCTTGAAAGGATTTTCTTTTATTTAATACACATTCCCAGGAAAGTCCTGCCTGAAAAGACTCTAGAATTAGCATTTCTAATAAATATTTTTCATCTGTTTGTAATATTCCCCATTCTTGATCATGATATTCTACATAGAGTGGATTTTTTTCATTACACCATTTACATCTATTCATTTTATCTCCTTTGTCAAAAGAAAGACTAGATTTCTCTAGTCTTCTACTGATGCATCATAAATTTCATCAATTGCTTCTTGTAATGCTTTATCAAATTCTTCTTGAGTTTGATAGGCAAATAAGTTTTGAAGAAGGGCTCTTGAGAAAGAAGCAATCATTCTATTATTTTGTTTTAATAATTCACAAGCTTTATCCGTTTCATATCCTCCAGATAATGCAACAATTCTTACTAGGCATGGGAAGTTATAAAGGTCTTCATATAGGTTAGCTTCCGTTGGAATCGTAAACTTAAACATAATTAAGTCTTCCTCATTCCATGACTCTAATACTTTAACAATTTCTTCTTTTAAAATATCTTCTGCTTCTTTTTTATCTGGAATATTAATATCTACTTCTGGTTCAATAATTGGAACTAAACCATTGTCACATATAATTTTTGCAAAAGCAAATTGTTGGTTTACGATTTCTTTAATTCCTTCTCTATTAGCTCCTAAAATGACGCTACGCATTTTTGTACCAAATACATTTCTTTTTTTAGCAACATCTAATTGATCCTCTAAATCTGGGATTGGTTTCATTAATTTCACTTGATTTTGTTCTTCTTCTAATCCTTTATCTACTTTTAAAAAGGAAACGATTTGTTTATCTTCCCAAAGATAGTCTGCCGTATATTTGTCATTTACTTTTGATTCCATTGTTTTATAGAATAAGATACTTCCTAGTATTTTATCACTGGTAAATACATCTGATGTAAATACTCTTTTACGCATCTCATGAATTTTTTCAAACATTTCATCTTCTGTTTGATAGCTGTCTTTTGGAATTCCATATTTTTCAAGTGTTTTAGCAGTAGATCCACCACTTTGATCTAAGGCAGCAATAAATCCTTTTCTTTCTCTTACAATTTCTAATTTTTCTTTATCCATATATTTTCCTCCTACTGTTTTATTATACAATTTTTTTTTGTATTATTAAACTTCTTTTATAAAGTTTTCATGATAATATCTTCAATGTCATGTGCAATCTCTTCGTAGCAATCAAATATTGATTCAAAATTATTATAAATCGTTGTCCATTTTATGACTTCTATTGGATCTTTTTCTTCTAAGAATAGATTCTTTATATATGTTTCATATATCCTATCTGCTTTGTTTTCTATTTGATTTAATTCATTGGCATTTTCTAATAATTTTGGTCGTTCTTTTTTATTGGGTAAATTCTGAAAAACTTGTTTTATTTTCTTGGCTGCTTCTACTAAAAGATCGATATATTCAGATACTGATTTTTGCTTAGAATACTGAATATTTAATATTTCAAAGTTTTTCGTTATTTCATCAATACCATCTACTACATCATCTAATTGATGCAGTAATAGTCCAATATCTTCACGATCAATTGGTGGTAAAAAGTCTGTAATTAGATATTGTCTTACTTCATGTACGATATCATCAGCATCATGTTCTAAATGATGAATCTCCTCTACTGCTGTCATTAATTCATTCTTGTCATAATTACACATTAATTGTTGAAATCGAACAGTTGTCTTCTCTATTATTTCTATCATTTTTATAAATTCTTCATAATAATCTATTTTCTTTTTTTTCATATTTCCTCCTATGTAATTATTAATAATACTTTTGTTATGATATAAGCAAACAAACCACAACATGGAAATGTAATGATTCCAGCAATAATAATATTCTTGATAATATTCCAATTAATACTTGATTTTCTTCTACTTGCAGATGTTCCAATAATGGTCATTGATTTCGTATGAGAGGTACTGATTGGAAGACCAAAGATACTGGCAAGTAATAAGCAAAAGGAAGAAGCAAAATCAACTACAACACCTTGATATAATTCTAAATTAGATAATTTCATTCCTACTGTTTTAATAATTTTATGACCACCGATTAGAATCCCTATTCCAATCAAAAATGAGCAATATGCCATTAACCAAACTGGAATGGTAAATTGGGATTCAATTTTTCCTTGAATTAACATCCAACCAAGAATAAATACGCCAATAAACTTTTGGCCAGCTTGTGCTCCGTGCATGAAAGACATGCTGGCTCCTCCCGCTATTTGAGCAATTTTTAATGGTTGTTCTGTATGAATTCTATTAAAATGTTTTAGAATCATTTCAAATGCTTTTGACAGACAAAAGCCAGTTATAAAACCTAAAACAATTGATAAACCAATTCCTAGAAATACTTTACTTAATTCTACTCCATTTACACTTTGAATCGTATTTGTATAAGCAACACTTGCTCCCATTAATGAAGCTATTAAGGCATGTGATTCGGTAACCGGTATTCCAAAATAACTAGTGATTCGAATCCAAGAGATAATTGATATTAACGTACCTACTAATACTATGATGGATTCTTTCCCAACTTCTTCTATTTTTACTAATCGAAAGATTGTTTCTGCAACTTCAATATTAATGAGACTCATAACAAAAATACCTAAGAAGTTAAAGATGACACCTATGATAATTGCTTTTTTAGGAGAAATTGCTTTTGTGGATACACAAGTTGCTATTGTATTGGGAGCATCACTTAAACCATTTACCAGCATACCAAGGGATAATAGCAAAAATACAATAAAATTTGGTAAACTAGAAAACATTTGTGTAATAAAATCGATAAAACTAAAATTCATATCTTCACCTATCGTTTATTATAACATAAAAATAAAAAAATCCCTATTTGGACTTTTTTATTATTCGTTTGAAATGGACTTTCTTTCTTGACCATTTATAATGATTGTTCCACCTTTATATTTCGCTTCTTCATAGGTAAATGGTTGTTTTGCTTCTATATTTAGAGTTCCATCATTCATTTCAATGACACTATTAAAATGATTGGATTTTTTAATGGATTTTATTCCGATATTTTCTGCTTCTATTCGAACAATTCCATTATTGATTTTAATATAAGTTGTTTCTATTCCATTTTTTCCATATATCGTTCCATCTCCGTGATTCCATTCTAGTTTGCCATTTCCAGTGATAGCGGTATCATCACTTCGTAAAATGAAATCTCCTCCATTAATTGTAATGTTACCTTTCGATGATATACTTTCTTTTTTGGTATTGATTGAATATTGACCACCACTGATTTCTATTAATGTTCCTGCTTGCATTCCTTTACTTTCATAATCCGTAGTCTTTATATTGTATACCCCACCTTTTAAGAGTATATCTGATGTAGCTTGAATAGCAAAGTTTTCACTTATGATATTAAAGACACCATTTTGGATTGTTATTTTTCCTTGATTTTTCTCTTTTGAAAATCCTTCTATTCCTCTTAGGGAGTCCGTTAACATAAAATCACCATTCATGATGGTAATATTATTACTAAGAATACCGCTTTGTTTTGAATGAATTATGAAGGATCCATCTTGAATGGATACACCATTTTTTGCGACGATTCCATGAACGTTTGAATTTATTTCTAATTCCCCTGTTCCTGAAAATGTAAGTTCTTCTTCAGAAATAATTGCTCCCTCATTGTCAGCTAGTGTACTCGATTCTATTTTATTCTTTCCTTCTAATATAATATGAACACTCTTAGCATTTTTAATAGTGATAGCAGCTCTTTCATCACAAGTAATTTGAGTATCTCTTAAATGTAATTGAACATCTTCTTTTGTATGAATTGTTATACAATTATGAGAACCTACTACATCATAATTTCCACCTTTTGAAATGGTATCTTTTTTTAATTCGGATACTACTCCATAATCTTTTTCATCCTTCTTTTCAGGAATGGTTGTTGAAGAATCTTTTTTTGTTTTCATAGTTGAATTTGATTCTGAATGAATACTTTCATTTATTAAATACAATAGACTAATTGTAAGAAGTATAATGATCAATCCTAAAAATTTATTTTTCTTCATATCATCATTCCTTTGCTTGGATTTTTTTTACGATTTTTTGGCATTTTTGATAGACTTTTGAGTCTTCTCCATAGCGACTTTTGATATCTTCTAGTCTTTTTTGATAACCTACGTCTTCTCCGTTTTTATCAATTTGCATGTCAGCTTGCTGGAGAATGTCTAAAAAAGAAGATTGGTATGGGCTGTCATCTTCTTCATGATGCGATACTTCTTGCCAATATTGATAATGATTTCTTTTTAATATTTCTCCACCAACTATACCATGGCTTTTCCCATTTTTCATAAAATGATAGCCAAAATCATGAAGAAATCCTAATAAGAATAAATCTTCTTGTTCTTCTTCCGTATAACCTTTTTCTCGTCCAATTTCTGCCATCTTTAAAGCGACTCCATAGGAATGATGTATCCGTTTTCTGCTTAATAAATTTTCTTTATCATATCGCGTCATAAACTGATTTATTATATCTTTTAAATCATCTGGTAAGAACGTCATTGCCTTTTCTTGAATGGAGTCTGGTATCTGATAATATGCACCGGCAATACTACCGGTAATTGCAGCAATCGTGTCACTATCTCCGCCAATTGAAACAGCATTTCGAATGGCGTCTTCAAAATTGGTGGATTCGAGAAAAGCTACGATGGCTTGGGGAACACTTCCTTGACAGGAAACATCAAACGTATAATTTTTCCGAATAGAATCTAATGTAAAATCCAAATCATAATAGTTTTTCGTAATCCATTCCCGTATCTCTGAGATAGATTTTTTCTGTCTAGCTAAAAAGATGGCTGTTGCGACTGCTTCAGCTGCTTTTAATCCTTCTGTATGATTATGAGATATTTCGGTTATGATTCTAGAAAAAGTTTTTGCTTCTTCTATCGTTTTGGCTACAATACCTGCCGCACTTACTCTCATAGCGGCACCATTGCCAAAGCTATTATAAGGAGTAGGTTTCTCTTCTAAAAGCCATTTTTGAAAGCGCGGACCAAACCCACAATCATAATACTTTCTCCCTAATTCAACCATATTATGAATCGTTTTTTCTTGTAATTTAGATTGATCTTGTTCCGAATCTAGAAATGCTTTCATGACAGCTATTGTCATTAATGAATCATCTGTAAAATGGCAATCTTTTGAAAATAATTCAAACTCTTTTGTTTTTATATTATTCCATTCATATATAGAACCTACTACATCTCCTATAATAGCACCTATCATATTGATCCTCCTTATCCCTTTATTTAACAGTTTCCATTAAATCATAACTCTTTTCATTTATAATAATCCAATCACATTCTTTTTCAATCGATACTTTAGATTTGTCTTTTAACTCAAATGTATAAATTGTTGTATTATCATCACATCTTTGAGGAATTTCTTGACCAATTTTTTGTTCTTTCCAATAATCGTAAATACCTTCTATGTCTTCTTTTTTAGTATAAGTTTCTTTCTTCATTCCATCTTCTGAATTATTTAATACTCCTATAGAAATAATATTATCTAATGTTATTTTTCGATACTCTTCGTAATCAAGTACATATGTATTTTCAATATTTTCTATTTTTTTTGGTTTTTCTACTTCTTGCTCTTTCTTTTCACAGCCTGTTGCTGTGACTAATAAAATGATTAGTATTCCAATAATCTTTTTTTTCATTTTGTCCTCCTTATAAAAAAATATCTACGATGAATCCAAGCAATACACCAACCAAATAGATAATGGATAATATCGTTATATTTTCTTTTTGATTTTCATTATTTTTAAATAATAATAGAATTCCTAAACCACTTCCAGTAAGTAGTCCTGCCATTAACGTTCCAATCGATATAAGATTCGATATATATAATTCTGTCATTATTACACTACTTGCACAATTTGGAATTAAACCAATAAAACTAGCAATGAAATATGTAATGATATTTTGATTGATGAGAATATTTTTTAAAGAATCTTCTCCGATTCCTTCTATCAGTATATTTATCACAATATTTGCAATTAAAACAAATAAAGCTATTTTGATTGTGTGTTTGATACTGGATTTTAAAATTCCTTCTTCCTCACAATCACAATGATCTTTTTCACAGAGATGATGAATCGGATTTTTTATTTCTTTTCGGCGATAAAAACAGTCTACTATGAATCCTACAATGATTCCAATTATTACTTTAAAAGAAATTGTCGTTATGATTAAAGTTGGATTTGCTTTTTCACTAATCATAATGGGTAACATTTCATCACTTGTTGATAAAAAAACAGCAATAACAGTTCCCATCGAAATCACTCTAGATGAAAATAAATTAGCAGCCATTGTACTAAAACCGCATTGAGGAAGTCCTCCTAAGATTCCTCCAATGATTGGTCCATATTTTTGATTTTTACGAATGATTTTTTCTGTCTTTTTATCTAATTTGTGTTCTAACCATTCTAGTAATATAAACGTAAGTAGTAAGTATGGAAGTAACTTTAGAGTATCTATCACTCCATCCATTATACATTCTATCATTTTGTCACCTCTTTTCAATCATTCTCTGATTGCTATTTTTTGTAATTCTTCCGGGCTACATTCTCGAATCATTCCATATTCTAAATCATTTGGTAACCATAATTGTCCCATTGCAATTCTTTCTAATTCTATCACGTTCGCATGGTATTTGGAAAACATTCTTTTAATTTGATGGTATTTTCCTTCTGTCAATGTTACTACTCCTTGATAAGTACTTTCTATTTCTAACTGGGCTGGTTCACAAACTCCTTCTTGTAGGTGAACTCCTGTTTGAAAGCCTTGAATCATTTCATCTGTTAATGGAGAATCGATTGTTACTCGATATATTTTTTTGATATGTTTTTTAGGAGACAATATTTCATGAGCAAAGTCTCCGTCATCTGTTATCAACATTAATCCTGTTGTGTCTTTATCTAATCTCCCAGCAGGAAATAATGAACGATGGCTATATTCTATTGGTACTAACTCCAAAACAGTTCGGTCTTTTTTATCTTCTGTTGCGGATACATATCCTTTTGGTTTATTTAAAAGTAAATAGACATTTTTTTGAATTTTTAAAGGTTTGTTATCTAATAGAAGAACGTCTTTCTCAATATCTATTTTTTCTTCTCCCTTATGAATTAGGGTTCCATTTACTTGAACTCTTTTATTTTTAATCATTTCCTTTACTTCTTTTCTTGAATATCCTGTTTGATTGGAAATTACTTTATCGACTCTTTCCATATAAACTCCTTTATTGCTTCTTTTTATGCATGCATAAAAAGGCTGTTATTATAATTAATGTTGCATAGTATGTAAAGAAGTATTGTTGATACTTTCCACCATATAAGAAACTATTATATAATGCGTGGACTAGGATTGGTATCCATATGCTTAGTACTAAATTGAATGCTTTTTTCATATGTGTTGAATCTTTGGCTTTTTGAAAAAAATAACCCATCCATATAGCATTTATAACATGACTTGGAAATGCTGTTATCATTCGGGTAATCATCGTTATTGTATTATATGGAATAGCATAGTAGACAATATTTTCAAATGTTGCAAAGCCGATACTCGTAATAATAGAATACATCATCATGTGTTTCTTTTCTTTTAAAGTTAAAACATCTGTAATCAACCATTTATATCCTTCTTCAAAAATAGCCACTCCAAAGATTGCATAAAACAATATTTCAAAATAATTAGAATCCTTTACTTTTTTAAAGTAAGAACCATAGTGCATTTCTAATCGATAACAAAAATAGGAACCAATTCCTCCTATTATTAGTAATAATAAAAGTTTCCACTTTTTATTTATAAAAACTTTTTTAGTTTGTATATAAAAAATACATAGAAAAAATAAACAAGGTATGATTGCTAAAACATATTTCATATAAAACACCTAATCCTATTATACAACAAAAAGGCTTCTATTGAAGGACTCTTTCCAAATCCATGTTCGTGAATTTTACACTTTTTCTTCATATATTTGGTTCATTCACTGTTCACACTAAAATCTGCTTCTAAATAAACATCTACTATTTCTTTTTCTTTCATTCTTGTAATTTCTTTTCTAGTAGTGTCTGTATAAACAAAGATGGATAAAGAATATGGAGTTAATGTACCATCAAAATCATATATGATGATTTTTTTCAAATTGATTACTCCTTTTTTTTGATATAAAAAAGGACCATTAAAGTCCTTTGATGATCCCATGGTGCCGATTAAAGGACTTGAACCTTCGACCTACGCATTACGAATGCGTTGCTCTACCAACTGAGCTAAATCGGCATTGCTATTTTATTATACCATAAAAAAACACAAAATCTATTGTTTTGCGTTATTTTTTTCATCACATGGAAAATACTTTTTTCGAAGACCACTTGTTTCTTCTCCCATTGTTTTTAAAAATACTCCAATGCTCTTTTCTATTACAGCTGTTTCTCCTGGTAGAATTTCCCGATAAACTTCAGGATCTTTAATTGCTACTTTACATTCTCCAATTGGTTCTTCTGTAAATCTTGTTTTACAAAATGTACTACCATAATATCTTCCATTTTCTATATCTCCACGATATAAAACAGGAATAGATAAATCTCTTTTACTGCTTCGAATCAATTCAATTTTCTTTTGCTCAGTTATTTTTCCGAAAACATAATAATGATTTGTTTGATAATAATCTTCTACTATTCCCTCGAATGAAGAATCATCATTTAATAAGATTCTTCCAAAAAAACTATCTTCTGGTCGATATATATCACCATATCCGGCAAAATGAAAATAGATATCTTTTACTGTTTTCATAATTCCCCTCCTTTAAGCAGAGAATATTATATCATACTTTTTTATTTTAGAAAATATTTTTTTGATTTTATAGTATACTATTATAGGAGGTACCTATGAAAAATAAGATTGCTCATCGTGGGATTTTTAATAATATTGATATTCCAGAGAATTCTATGAAAGCGTTTCGGCAAGCTATTTCTCAGTCATGTGACTTTGAATTAGATGTACAGCTTACAAAAGATAATGTTTTAATTGTCTTTCATGATCTGAATTTAAAAAGAATGACTGGTTTAGACCAAAATGTTGAGGATACTTTATATTCAGAAATCAAAATGCTTTCACTCTTAGATACAAAAGAAAAAATACCGACCTTTCAAGAAGTAATGTCTTTTGTTCAGGATCGGGTCTTTATTGATATAGAAATAAAAACTACAAAAAGAATCAAAGAAACTTGTCAAATCTTATTTAATGAATTATCTGGTTATCATAACTTTTCCCTAAAATCTTTTAATCCAATGATTGTTCGATACCTAAAAAAACAAAGATCTGATTTGGAAGTTGGTTATTTAATTCATAGTCATTATTCAAATATATTTGAACAATTATTCTTGCCTAGTTTAGGAATGATTCATTATTCGAAAGCTGACTTTTTATCCATCCATAAAAAACTATATTCTAAAAGAAAATATCAGAGGTTGAAGAAACATTATCCTATTTCTATATGGACAATTCAAGAAGATGATACTTTGAATGATACCGATTATACGTTTATTTGTAATATATTACCAAAACAAAAGAAGTGACTTTCACTTCTTTTTAAATACCTTATGGTGTTCAGAAAGGGACTCGAACCCTTATCATTTCCGTCGGAGGGAAATATTTTATCCAGTTAAACTATCCGAACAAAAAGAGGATTTAATCCTCATATTCTTCACATTTTGTTCCAAATTTTGAAGCTAATTCTAACCATTTATCTACTTTAGCTTCTCCATTTTCAATAATATTGTCTTCTTCTCCTTCTATTTTTAAAAGAGCATCCATATCAATCTTATCGTAATTGATTACCATAATACTTGTTACTACTGTAGCTGCTTTTGTAACTAGTGCATCATAATATTGCAATCCTTCATATTTTTTATGAATATTGACATATGCTTCTTGATAAGTATCTAATACAGTAGAATCTTCAGATTCTACACTTTCAACTGATCGTAAAAGATGTAATTTATTGCCATTATAATATAAGTCATAATATAGGTTAGCTTTCCCATCATCGAGACTTCCATCTCTCGTACAATGTTTATGCTTCATCTTTGATGTGTCTACCTTCTTTCCATCACTAACGACCATGTCAACATCTGCAATATCATATTCTTGCTCTCCAGCTTTTTCTTTTACTTTCTTTTCTTTTTTTTCACAACCTGTTATCACAAATAAACTTAGTCCTATTAATAAAACAATTGCTAACTTTTTCATAGCTTCCTCCTATTTCGTTCTTTTTTTTATTATATCATATTCAATTATAAATAAAATACTCTTATTCTAAAAAATCATTTACTTCTTTCCATACTTCTTCTTCTACTTCATTATCCATCTTTTTTAAAAAACCGTGAGAACAAAATGCCAACTCTTTATATTGAATATTCTCTGCTTGTTCAGAATATGCTTTTGCTTCATCTTTTAATACATCTACATTCCCTACTAGTATTAATGTATTAGGAACTATATTCTGTTTTCTTTTTAATGGATTCATTTTTTGATTCATAAGATCTTCTGGAGTAGCAATTTTTGAAAAATAGTTTTTTAATTGATTTAATACATTTTCATTAAATGAATCATTTTTCTTGATGGATTCATATTGAGATTCTCCAAAGTATTCTAAACTAAGGGTTGGATAGAATAATATTTCTTTTGAGATAGAAATATCATTTTTATTTAATTCATTAATCCCTGTAATAATATTACATCCTGTAGAATCTCCTACGATTGTTATATTACTTTCTGGTAATTCATTTCTATCTAACTCTTTATATAAATATTGTATTGTGTTCCATACTTCTTCATATAATTCTTGATAATTCTTTTCTACATATTCTATTGCAATTAATATACTATTGGTATGGATGGATAAAGATTTACAGATTTGAGAATAATTCCCCTCACAATTTGTTACTTTTCCATCTCCATGAATATAAATAATAGCTTTTGTTAGATGTGTTACTTTTTTAGGATAAAAAACTCTTACTGGAAGAATATCTTCATCTATTACAATTTTATAATCACTTATATTTTTTTTAGAAATGGCGGGATGCAGTAATTCTCTTACATTTCGAAATAATTTATATCGAATCTCATTATCAAATTCATTTTGTTTCATCCTAATCACCATTCTTATCATACCATATGATAAAACCTTATATGAAATAAGGTTTTATGATTTTACACTATTTTACCATTCTTTCTTTTCATTTTCTTTCATTAAATCTTTTATTGCTTGATCTAATTCTTTATTTGCTTTTTCTAAATCATCTTCGACTTCAAGTGGTTCTCCAATTCGAATGGTTAAATTTTTACTACGAAGTTTATAATCTCCTGTAATCGCATAAGGAACTAATTTTGCATTTGTTTTATGAGCCATGGATACAGCCCCAAACTTTAATGGCAGTAAGCAATGATCATAGTATTCTTCTTTACTTACTCTGTGATTGATTACTAAATCTTTCATAAAATCTTCACCATTTAATAAATTATCTAGAAATTCTTCTTCTGTTACAATTCCACGATCTTTTAATTCTTCTAAATAATTCATTATAGATGTTCTAGTTTTATTCATCAATTTAGAGAACTTTTCAAATTCAATTTTATCTTCTTGGTGATATTTTTCATATAATTCTTTAGCTCGTTCTTCTTTCACTTTATTTCTTGTTCCTTCTGGAAATAGACCAAGAGCTTTTCCTTCATGTAATACTTCTAGAGCAGATGCAGTTGCTTCTTCATCTTTTTTACTTCGATCTACTGGAATACAACCGGCCCCTCTAAAGAACCATGGAAATTTTCCTTCTTTATACTGTTTATCGAAATATTCTTTCTTAGCCATATAATGAATACAACGTTTTGTTGAGATGATTACATTACATTGATCCATTATATGGATATGATTTCCAACTAGTAAAATGGGTCCTTCTTTGGGAATATTTTCTTTTCCAATTATTTTAGGATTATACCATAAACGATAGATCAAACCTAATGTTGGTCTAGCTATTTTATAGATTGGCATTTTCTCGCTATTTGACATTTTTCTTCTTATCCTCCATTAATTTTTTACTAACTACTTTCATTAATCTTTCATTTTCAGTATCTAAATCATCTTTTATTGTCATTGGTTTAAGAAATTCTACTTGTATTCCTTTTCTAAATAATCTATATTTTCCGGTAATTACAAATGGTACGATTGTGGCATCTGCTTCTTTTGCCATCTTAACAGCGCCTATTTTAAAAGGCATAATAATATCATCTGTACGATTAATAGTTCCTTCTGGAAAGATTCCTATACAAAGTCCCTCTTTTAAGGATTCTATCGCATTTTGTAGTGCATTTTTATCATGCTTTTTGCGATCTACAGGTATAGCTCCCATTCCTTTGGCAATAATACTTGCTGGTCCACTAAATAATTCTATTTTGGCTAGAAAATGAACTTGTCTTTTTCGAACAACAGCGCAAAGCATTTCTGGATCTAACCATTTTGTATGATTTCCTGCTAGTACAAGTGGTCCTTTTTTTGGAATATTATCTCTACCAATTACTTTTGGATGAAATAAAACATATATTAAAAAGATTAATAATGGCTTTACAATTTTGTAAAATAATGTGTCTTTTCCATTCATCTTAGTCACCTATTCTTATTATAACCCTTTTTTCTTTTTTCGTAAAATAAAAAGATAAATTCCTTTATCCTATTATTTTATCTCGAACTCCTGTTCCTTCAAATGATAGATTTTTCTCTTTTCTGATTTTTTCTATCTTTTCTAGTATTATATCTAGAGTATCTACTATATCATTAGAGAAAACGGATTCTATTTCATCTTTAATCCATCTTAATTTAGGATTATTTAAGACTATTATCTTATCTTCTGATATTGTTAGTGATTTTAAAATACTTTGTACTTTCTTTTGATCTCCTTCTTCGATTGTTTTTAATAATTCTTCGTTTGCTAATGGATAATACTCTTCTGACATTGGAAATTCAAAGTCTAAAAAGACAATGTCTGGATATTTATTTTGTAATTTTTTCTCTACTTTTGGAAGAATGATTATTTTACAGTGTCTTTTTATGAATTCTTGAATCATTTCTTCTGAATCATTGGTAGCATAATAGAGATCTAGAGTTGGATACTCTTTTCCTATTTTATCCATAATACTAAATGCTGTTATTTCTTTTTCAATAATTCCTAACATACTTTTGTCCCCTTCATTTTTATTTTTTGTTTATTTATCAATGACTTTTCAAATACTTCATGATTCCCTTCTTGATAATATGCTATGGTTGCCATTACTCTTTGGGAATCTTTATAATGTTCTTTAAATTGTTCAATCTCTTCTGGTGTTAAGCGATAAGAAGATAGAAATCTTATTGTTCTAAATACTGCATAGGAAAATGGAGATTGTTTTAGATACCATTCTATTATTTCTGGTCTTTTTAGAAATTGATCAATTCTTATTCTGTTGCAAATATAGATTCCATCATAACCATAATCTTTATCTTCGGTTTCAAGATAATCTCCTAGTGAGGTTACTCTAGCAATCTTTATTTCTTCTTCTAAAGCTGGAACATATCTTAGACAATCTTCTAATCTTTCACAAAAATGAAACCCATTTCCATCTTTTTTGCACTCAAGTGGTCCATCTACTTCATAGATTTTTCCTTCTTCAAAAGCAGCCCCATATACATTCTTTTTATTTTTATCAAATGCTTTATATCCTTTAATGTCCATATAGGCTTCCTTTTATTTCATAAATTTATCATTTATTTTATCAATAAAGTTATAGTTCTTTTTTCTAATTACATTGATTGTTTTTTGTTGAATTGCTATATCAATGGATTTTACTTGTTCAAAAACATGATTATCTCCATCGATTGTTAATAAATAATTATTATCCTTATAATTAGGGGTTAACTTAATGATTTTTTGAGAAGGAATAATAACTGAATTGGTTAGAGCATGATACCTTTTATTATTAATTGGAGCAATTGGTGTTATTTGTAGTGTATGAAATGTATTATAAACAATACTTCCACCAAAACTTAGATTATAAGCAGTGGAACCGAAAGATGTTGATATTAATAGCCCATCTCCTACGTATTCTTCTAATAAATGATTTTCAATTTGAACATCAAAACCTGTTGTTTTTAATTCTTTATGTCGTATTAACATTTCATTTAAAAAGTAAAATCTTTTTTCGTCCGTATCTGTTTTAACAGATGCTTCTCCTATTGCTATTTTTTCATAGTGATATTCTTCTTTTCTTAAACAATCAATAAATGGTTTTACTTCTTCAATGCTTACTTCTTGAGCAAACCCTAATGTTCCTGCATTGATTCCTACATAAAGGGCTTCACTATTAAATTCAGAATCTTTAATCATACGTAAGAAGGTCCCATCTCCACCGATGGCAATTCCTAAGTCAAAGTCATCTTCTACAATTTGAAATTGATTTTTCTCTAATTCTTCTCGAACCGTTTTTTCTACTTCTTTTGATTTTTGATTTTCATTTACAAATAATTTAACTTTACTTTTCATATTTCTTATACCGAAACAAGTAAGAGGGACGATGTCCTTCACCTGTTTTCCTTTGCTCTGTTTTTTCTACTTTATCTGCAATAATACGTCTAAATGCAGGATCTAATAGTTTTTTATTTAAAATTACTTCATATACTTGTTGTAATTCTTTTAAAGTAAAGAATTCTGGTAATAGATTAAATACTATATCTGTATAATTAATCTTAGAACGAATTCTCTCAATTCCAGTTAGAATCACAAGATTGTGATCAAATGCTAGAGAATTATTTTCTTTTGAAATAAATTGATAACGGTCTGTTGTTTTTTCTCTTAAGACTTTTTGAATTTTAAAATGAATCGTTTCATTTTCATTTTTTAAAACCATTGTTACAAGATTATTTTTTTCTTCTAAAGAGATTACATCAAACCAACTAGCATTTTCTACTTTTTCTGTTAATTTTGCTTTATCTACTAGGGCTACAAAAGCAGTTGAAACAACTCTCATACGAGGATCTCTCTTTACCCCATCAAATGTATATAATTGTTCTAAATAAATGTTGGATAAATTGGTCTCTTTTTTTAAAATTCTTTTCGCGCATTCTTCTAATGTTTCTTCTTTGGGATTTAGAAATCCTCCGGGAAGACACCATTTTCCTTTATAGGGATAGTCTTCTCTTTTCACAAGTAAAACACTCATTCTTTTGTTAGCATTTTTTCGATAATTTGATACTTCTTCATTTGATATACTAATAATCAATATATCGGCAGTCATGGATAGTTTTTCAAACATAGAAGAATCGTAGTCTTTTAAAAATTCTTCTTCTGTTTTATATTCTTTCATACGACACCTCTTTTTTCTGTTTTGAGTATAACATAAAATAAAAAAGAATGCTATTCATTCTTTATATAATATCTTCGTATAAATGATTTTTTTCTATCCAAACTAATTCTTCTTGATCTATTTTATCTTTTAGGTCCTGATATTGTTTATTTTTTATTTTTTCACGAATCTCTGTAGAAGATATTGGTAATAGATCCCAATTCATAAAAATGATATTGGGATGATTTTTATATTTTCCAATGATTTGTTCTGAATGATTATCTTTTCTAGGGATGACAATCAATTTATAATTCTTTAACAAATATTCAGATTTTGGCCATTTATGAATATAACTTAAATTATCCACTCCACAGATAAAATAGATTTCATCATTTGGATATTGTTTTTGAAAATAATCTAGTGTTTCATAAGTATGGATAGATTTTTCTTGATATTCATAGGTATTAATTGATATATTCGGATTCTTTTTGATAAGGAATTCTAATAGAGTTTTACGAATTTCATTGGGTAATAGATTAGTTTTATACTCGTATTTTATTCCTGTTGGAACTATTACAATTTTATCTACTATGTTTTGTTCTAATAGTTTTGTTGCAATGGCTTCATGGCCTTTATGAGGAGGATTAAAACTACCTCCAAAGATTCCAATTTTCATATGTGCCTCTTTTCTATATATCTAATTGAATTTGTTTTTCTTCTTCCTCTTTTTTCTTTTGAATTTTATTAAATATTTTCTTTTTACCATTCCATAATTCTGAAGGATCTTCTTTTTTATGATAGGTATCAATAATCCGTGCTAGATATTTAGAACAGTCTACTTCTTGATACCATTCTTTATTTTTTATTTCTTCTGGAACATAGGTTAAGTTTGTAGAATATAGTTTATCAAATACATGGTTATTATATGCTTCTATAAAACGATCTACACCTTCTGTAAATAAAGCAAATGTAGCAATTAAGAATACTTTATGAACTCCTCGTTTTTTTAGATTTTCAGCAACTTCTAGAATAGAGCCACCACTTGCTATCATGTCATCCACAATGATGACGTCTTTTTCTTCAGGAGAAGTTCCCATGTACATGTGTTCTACAATTGGATTCTTACCATTTACAACTTTGGATAGATCACGTCTTTTATAGAAAACACCAACATCACACCCTAACATTTCAGCATAGTAACGAGCTCTCTCCATGGCACCCATATCAGGTGAAATTACAAATAAATCACGAATTTCTTCTTGATCAATTAATTCTTCTAAGATTCGGTGGGTTGGATAAAAATTTTCAAATGGTAAACGCGGAATTGCATTACTGACACTTTGGTTGTGAGCGTCAAATGTAATAATGTTTTTAACACCAATATTTTCTAGTTCTTGTAGTGCTATTGCACAATCTAATGACTCATTGCCTTTTCTTTTATCTTGTCTTGATTGATATAGTAGTGGCATTACTACACTAATCTTTGAAGCGTGTCCAGAAGTTGCCGCGATACTTCTTTTAATATCTTGAAAATGTTCATCTGGTGCCATGTGATGCATTGTCCCATGATAGGGATACGTTATTCCGTAATTTCCTACATCACTTAAAATGAATAAATCTGCATTATTAATATTCTCAGAAATGACTACTTTTCCTTCTCCGTTACTAAAACGATCTGGTTTAAAATTTACTAAATACGGTTCTTCTGTTTTATTGATTTTTCTTAGTTCCTTATCCACTTTTTCTCCTAATTCTTTGCAATTAGGCATTACTAATAACTTTAATTTGCGACTTTCCATAAACACACTCCTTATTTTTTCAATACATATCTACTATATCATTATTTCCTATATTTGTCTCTTAAAATACACTTTCTTTACGATAAGTTGGCGTTTCAAATTTATGGTGTGTTTTTTTATGTAATAATTCTATTTTATTTCTTATTTCTTCATCTACTGGTTGATTTTGAATGACTTTGGCAATGTCTTCATAGGTAACTCCTAATTTGTCCTCATCACTTTTTCCACTTAATCCATCACTAGGGGTTTTATATAATACTTTAGGGGGTACTTCAAGTTCTTCTCCAATTTTTATTACTTCTTCTACTGTTAGGTCAGATAATACTTTAATATCTGAAACTGAATCTCCTCCTTTGGTAAAGTAACCAACATATTCTTCACATTGATTTCCAGTTCCTGCAACAATATATGTTTTTTGATTCTTTTTCGAGTACATTTGAGCTAAATAATAAAGGGCTGTCATTCTAAGTCTTGGCTTTGCATTTATACTACTATCCTCTGACTCTACAAAATCTTCTATTTTTTTTGCTTCTTCTTCTAATGAATCAAAAACACTCGTTAAGTCTAAGTTGATTAATGGAAATTCATATTTTTGACTAATCAAAATTGCATCTTCCCTATCTTCATCTTTCGAATGGCAAGGGAGAGTAACTCCTATGATATTATCACTACCAATTGCTTTGGCAAATAAAGCTGCAACAACGGCAGAGTCTTTTCCTCCACTAATGCCAATTACGACTCCTCCTAGCTTTTGTTCTTGAAAGTAGTTTTGAATAAAAGAGACAATTCTTTGTGTTTCGGTTTTAGGATTAAACATGTTCTTTCTCCTTTTCTAAATATGATTTAGCTTTTTCAATTAATAGTTCGCTTCCACCATCTAAGATATATTCTTTTTCTACTAATTCCCATAGTTCATCTAATGATACTTCTAAGTATTTAATATATTCACTTTCATCTAATTTCTGATGTTCTTTTTTCTCACAACCAATTGCAATATATCCTTTATTATAAGCACTACTACATCCTTCATCTTGATAGAAAGAACATACTTCCATCATTTTTTCAGGAACATAACCTGTTTCTTCTAAAAGTTCTCTTATAGCTGCATGTCTTGGAGTATCATCAGATTCTAACTTAGCAAATTGGCTATTAGGATCTATATCCCTATTTTTTTCTATATATCCAGCAGGAAATCCTACTCCAACA
>CACZOQ010000134.1 GCA_902782835.1 uncultured Erysipelotrichaceae bacterium
AACCCCTGCTACGGGAGACATAGGTTTTACTGAAGAAAATTTAAAAAAAATGAAAAGTGCAATTACCAATTGGGAAAATGCAATTCTTGGAAAAAATGAAAAAGGTAATGGTGGCGTTGATGTTGAACTTACAACAAAGCAAATAGCAGCTGCTGTAAAAGGATCAACCCAACAAGCAAAGGTTAGATCACTTTGTCAATCATGTAATGATAAGGTTAAAGACTTAATTAGAACTTTAGATCGATATAAGACAATACTAGATGTTATCGCAGGAAACTATCGGGATAATGATAAGAATTCAACTAGTATTAGTGACTATAATCAAAAAGTCAAAGATTTAAAAAGCTAGAAAAAGACTATGTTACTAGTCTTTTTGATTGCATAAAAAAACTTCCTAACTGGAAGTTTTTATTTTGATAATAGAATTAGAGAAGAACCATTTCGTATATTCGTATTAGCAAGTAATACATCAGGTAAATATTTTTCTTTCGTTGTAACGTTATATAAGGAATTAGAATTAGATATAATATATTCACCATTCGTTAGTTCACTAACAGCTTTATTGAGTAGATTAATGATATTACCTATTTTTTTATTTATTGGTAGGTAAACATCAAATTTTTGATCAATTTCAGGAATAGAAATAGAAACTAATACTTTATTTTTCATCTTATTATTCCTCCTCTGGTTTTGAACCAATTCCTTTTAATACAGCTTGTTTTGTACCATCATTAATATAAGTTATACCAATAAAATCTTCATTAATATCCCCTTTAGAAAGATTATCAAAGGTAATCGCATTTTGACTTTCAACATCAGCTCCTACCCAAACACCTTTCACAGGAGAAATAACTTCTTTATACCAATCTTCACTCATAGTTTTACGGAAAACAGCATAATTATCAATTAATAAGAAACTAGATTTTTTAAATTGATCTAAATTATTAAAGATTTTAAATAACATTTCAATTCCTTCATCCAGTACTTTATCATAAATTCGTCCGATTCCTAACAAGACATAAATCATTCTTTTCTTTTCTGTTTTTTCATTTTCTATGATTCTTTTAATAGTATCTGTAAATTTTCCATTAGAATAGTCTTCAAACTCACTAGGATCATCAATTACATCTGCAAAGTCTATTATTTTTAATTTGGTATCTTGTAATAGATTTAATATCTTTAATAGTTCTGTTAAGAATGCTGTTTCAGTAAGAATAAAATTACCAAGAATTTGAGTAATTCTATTTTGTATGAAATCAAGTGAGAATACTTCAGCAGTATGAATATCAATACCAAATGGAACAGCAGATAAATTAGTAATATACGGAGCTAAGGTATCAGCCGAAACAGTAGATGGAATAATAGGGATAGCTGGGGCTTTCTTTTGTACTTCTGAAAGCTTATCGGCAGTAGCTTTTATAATGTCATTAATTTGGTCTTTCTTATATATATAAGCACCTTGGAATTCAAATACGTTTTCATCAATAATAGTTAAACCTCTAGAAAATTCTTTTTTCGGTATTAATCCATTTGTAGTATCTAATAAATACTGATAATCAAATGTATCAGAAAGTTGTAAAGCAATCTTATTATTAAAGCTTTGCTGCATAACAGAAAACATAGCATTAGTAGTTACCATTGTACTAATAAAGACAATACCATATTTAGAACTTTCTCGAATTAAATGTCCAATAATATCCACATATTCATTATAGGATTCTACAAAAGAGTCCCATCCATTTAAAACAATCATCATAGTAGGAATCTTTTTGCCACTATTACTAATGTAATCAGCATAAGTACCACCATATTCAGAGAATAGTTCCTTACGACGAATTTGTTCACGTTCAACCATTAATAAAGCATTTTTAATTTTTTCTTTTTCATCAATTAAAGCAACATCTCCAACTTGAGGCATATCTTTAAATACTCTTAATACTTCAGCCCCACAATCAATAATGTAAATATTTACTTCTTCAGGAGTATGGAACATACAAATAGAATATAAAATAGTAGAAACTAAATTTTCTTTACCAGAACCAGCAACTCCATATATTAATAAGTTACCATTCTTAGTAAAATCAATCGTATATTGATTTTGAAATTGTCTTTCTGGAACATCATATTCACCCACTAAAGGTTCAATATAATAAGGTTCACTCTTATAATTATATTTCTTTAATAAATTAGAAAGATATAAGTCTGCAGGAAGGCTAGGTAGCCACATAGTTTGAAAACGAATTTGTTCACGTAAAGCAATATTATAGAGAGTGTTAACAATATTGGTTAATTGATCTCCATGATTTTCTTGGCTTTCCGCTCTCTCATCATTAATACTGCGTATGACGGTACCAACGTTGTCAATAATATCTATAGAATCATCTATATTTTTAATCATATGATTGGTTGGATTGTATTTAGCCCCAGCCCAACCAGATTGGCCTAATTCAAATAATTCATTATATCCAACTTGTAAATAGAAACGACCCGTTTCCACAATTTCTGCTGCCTCTGGACGTCGTAGCATTTCTCTAGAGTCTTCAGAAGTTGCAACTTTCAAACATACTTTAAAACGAGAGTTAGACCAAATTTGGTCATTAACAACACCGCTTGGTTTTTGAGTTGCGAGAATCAAATGAACTCCTAAACTACGTCCGATACGAGCAGTAGAAACCAAAGCATCCATAAAATCTGGTTGTTGTGATTTTAATTCAGCAAACTCATCAGAAATAATAAATAGGTGAGAAATAGGCTCTGAAACCTTTCCTTCACGGAAGAATTTTTGATATTTGTAAATATCAACAGTACTTTCATTTAAAGCATCTCTTGCTTCATTAAAGATTCTTTGACGTCTTTTTAATTCAGAATCAATAGATACCAAAGCACGATTCATTTCACTGATATCTAAGTTCGTAATTGTTCCAACAAGATGGGGTAGACGAACACCAGTCTCTTTATTTTCAAAAGCACCAGCTAAACCACCACCTTTATAGTCAATTAATACAAACTGAACTTCATAAGGATGATAATTAATGGCCATTGATAGAATATAAGTAATAATAAATTCAGACTTACCAGAACCAGTAGATCCAGCTATCAAACCATGTGGGCCATGATTTTTTTCATGTAAGTCTAATTCGAATATCTTACCATCCTCATGGATTCCAATAGGAGCCGATATACTAAGCGTTGGATCATTCTTTATCCAACGATTTAATATATTCAATTGTTCAATATTTCCAACCTTATACATATCCAAGAAGGATATACTCTTTGGTAATTTACTAGCCATAGATTCTGCCATTAATGGAATGTTTCCAATAATATTAGCATACATCTTAATATCATCAGTAAATAAGTCAGGAACAAATGTATGTTGATTCTGTTTTTCATTTAAACTCTTATTGACAATTCCAGAACTATTATTATTAACAACAACGATATTATCACATTTACTAGGAACGTTCTGCATGGTAGGTTCTATAGTTATAAGAGAAAATCCTGTATTTAATCCTTGATTTAATAATTTTTGAATAATTCCATATTTTTTAGCAGAAACATAATTATCCGTTATAATCAAATAATAAGAATCAAACAATTTATATGGTTCCTTTTGATCTGAATAATCTTTTGAAACAGCAGCTTGTTCATCATCTGATTGACCATTCCCAATTCGATTTTGAAATTCTTTTTCCAAATAAGCAGAAACTTGTTTCGCTTCTTCTTCCGTCTCGGCATAGAAACGGAATTTACGAGTATCATTCGCACAATGAGGTAAATACTTTAAAAACTCCCATTGATCACGATTGCTTTTCGTTGTAAAAACAACAATTTTTAGATCATTTCCACTATAATAACTGATTAATTGAAATAATAAGAAATTTAAGAAATATTTTTTATTTACATAATCAGAAGCAATTACAATTGGTAATATATCATTTTCAATTAAGGAAATCGTAATAGGTACATCTTTTAACGTTAAACTTTCTTCCGATAATTTTTCTGCTTCTTGATTTAATATATCATTATCCATATCATATGCAAGCTTTGAAAAAGATAATGTAATGGCAGCTTTTTTATTACCCATTCCTAGTCGTAATACTAAGAAATCATTATCGGTTATTTCACGACTCCATACTTTATTAGATTTCGTTAAAACAATGTTTTTTAATTGATCAACATTATAATAAGAATCTAATAATATTCTGTGCTCATTTTGAAGTTCTACTTGTAAATCTTTCCGTATGTTTTCTAAATATTCTCGATATGTCTTTTTTCGTAATGT
>CACZOQ010000135.1 GCA_902782835.1 uncultured Erysipelotrichaceae bacterium
TTCTTTTAATAAATCTTCTAAAGAAAAATCTTCCATACTACCCCTCTTTTTTTGTTGATTGATATTATATCACAAATACAAAAAAAATACTACATATTCTAAGTAGTATTTTATTTTCTCTTTTGATAAGCTCTTTTATAGTCTTTAATAAACCAATCGATTGGGGCTTGTTTAGCATTTATTTGGGCTGCTCTTGCTTTTACATCTTTTTCTAACTCTGCTAACTCTAGATCGCTCGGATTATTATCATAGCAAACCTCTTGACAATGTTCTATCACAATATCAGATCCTCTTCTTAATCCCGCTAGGCAGTGACAATAATGATCTAACCCTAGTCCAATATGTGGTCCTTCTGTATCATACCAACCAGATGGATAAATTCCTCTGATTAATTCCGATAATCTCTTATATTGATTTCCTCCATAGGTTCGATTTAAGTTATCTACCATTGCTTGGATCTTTTTCATATTGTCTTCATTAACAATATGAACTCTATATAGGCAAGGGTACCCGTTTTCATCAAAAAAGTTAGCCACTTGATTTCCGGTTAATAGTGCTCCTTGATATACTATTTTTTCTGCGCCTTTTCTTTTTACTCTGATATCCGAAAAATCATCTACGCTTTCTTTTATTTCTTCATATAAATCGACTCTTTTAAACCTTCTATCTAATATTTCAGTTACTTCTGCAAGATTATGAATTGTATCTTGTAATACTGGATCATCGGATCCATGTTTTAATATCTTATCCACATCTCGATAACTCATTCTCTTTTTACTCTGGATGATTGATTTTAAAAATTTCTGTTGAATAATTTCACCTGTTGGACTGATTTCATATATATAGGCTCTCGAATAACGTAATTCACCTTCTACTAAAGAACCCGTTTTCGTTGCAAATTCATATGGAAAGATTGGAATTGTTTGATTAAAATCATTTTTTTTATCTTGGTATGGTTTTGGTAAATAAATAGCTCTTCCTCTGCTAATCGCTTCTTCAACGATTGGGGAATAATATGGAAAATGGCTTAGTATGGATGATGAATAAACTCCATATAAATAATTCCCATTTAGTAGTTTTCGACATGATAATCCATCATCAATTTCTACTGTTGATTCTTTATCCATTGTAATAATATATTCATCTATAAATGGTATGGTAGAGTCAACACTGCTGATTGGTGGAGATACCAATTTAACATGTTCTAATATATCGGGTGTAAAAAAAACTGCAATATTATATTTTTTAGCAATATCATCAATTCTTGCTTCTTTTTCATCTTTTCCTTTTATGCTATCAATTAGTAATTGAATTTCATGAATTTGTTTTTTATTCTTTTTCTGATTTTTCTTACAAGTACTTAATTCACCCATTATTAAATATAATATATCTAAACAGTGTTTTCTTTCTTTATCGTTGAAACTAAAATTCTTTTGAGATAATATCAAAAATATTAAATTACCATAGTATAAAGTATCTTCACCATCTTCTTCTAAAACACTATCAATATATTTTTCAATAATACTTTGAATTAGTGATCTTTCTTCTTTATCTTTTACATTTACTAAAGCAGGCATTTTTTTAAATGCATATTCTATATATTTTGTGTTTTTCACTGCATCTATTAAGTAATTAATAAATGAATATTGTTTACTATCTGTTTGAGAATTATGATCGATTACTTTTTCTATTTCTGTTCTTGTTTTTTCTAACTCTTCATAAGCCCGAGAGAGATTGATAAACTTTCTTCTGTTTTCTTCTTTTAGGCGATCTATTTTTTCATCTAATTTGCAAAGTCTACGCGATATAATTCTACGATTGACATTATCACAATTATCTAGAATCACTGTAATACAATTTAGTAATTTTCTTACTCGTTCTAATGATTCTTCCCCTGTTAATTTATCGATTTCTCGATTAATAATTGTAAAAAGAGAATTGATAATCAGGTCAGCATCTATGCTTGCTAGAGTACAAAGATCTTTATTGTTGATCATTGGTTCTATTCCATTGACGTAATTTGTAAGTGACTTCTCTATACTCTTCAATTTTGATCATTCCCTTCTACTTTTGCTTACCAATTCTAACGGAATGGTTAATTGTTTGATTCTTTCAATAATTCTTCGGGCTTTTACCTTATCTACTCCTGAAGAAGTTATCGAAAGTGATTTTTCTAATTCTTCTAGAGTTAGATTTGAGGTAAAGAAAGTTGGAAGATGGTTATCCATCCTATATTGGAGAATTGGACCTAATACTTCATCTCTAGACCAATTACTGCAATTTTCTGCTCCTATATCATCTAACAATAATAAGGGGACTTTTTGAATCGAATTAAAAAGTTCTAAATAATTGCCAGAAAAAGATGCTTTTAAATTCATGAGAAAGGTCGGATAATAAATTAAAATACTCTTCTCCCCTTTTTTGGCCATTTCATTTAACAAGGCTGCAATTAAATAAGTCTTTCCAGAACCAAAAGAACCAGTTAAATAGATTCCTTTTGGTTTTGTATCTGCTTTTTGATAATTTTCGATGAATTCTTTAAAGTACTTAATAATTGGTACTCTAGCCTTATCGTCTTTATAAATATTTTTAAAGGATGCATCTTTTAATTCTTTAGGCATCTCATATAAATCTAGATTATTCTTATATGCATTTTCTTTTTCTACTGTTGCTAGTTTTTTACACATATCATAGGAAAATGAAATTATTTTCCCACTATGAATAGGAGTATAAATATACCCCTTCATTTTATTTGGACATGATTCTAAATTTTTACAGCTATTACAATTTTTATGTTCTAAAAAAGACTCTTCTAATTGAGATGTATACTTCATTAGAATATCTTCTTGAATATTTAAATGATATACATATTCTTTAAAGTCCGCATCTGCACATGCTTTTTGGAATGACTGAGTTAATTTTGTTAAATCCGCTTCATAAGAATCTATTACTTTTTTCACTCTTCATCACTCCCTTAATATGATTCTAACGAAAAACATTAGAAATGTCCACCTTATTTACGGCTTTTTACAAGATAAATTCTTTATTCTACTTAGATTTTTATTGTTTTTGGTTCACTTAAACTTGTTTCATCTAATAATGGAATTATATCAATCTCTGGCTCTTCATATGGATGTGTTTTTCTAATTGTGGATATTACTTTCTTAGCTTTTTCTATTTCGCATATGACTTCTAGGCGATCTTCTTCTACTATTTCTAGTGTTTCTTTTTCACCAATATATGGATTAGCTTCTTTATTTGGTCTAAATGTTCCTTCTACTTTCATAGTAGTAGAACAAGAACTATAATTTCCAATATTTCCTGCTCCGGCTTGCCAAATCGCATCTCTAACTTCATTCGTATTTTCAGGTGGTATCATTACTATTATTTTTACTTTTTTTACATTCATCATCATATTATCATCTTCTTTTTTATTATACCTTATTTTTAAAAATATAAAAACTACTATCCCCTTCTATAGTAGTTTTATGTATTCATCATTTCTTAATTTGATTAGTTATTTGGTGCTTTGACATATTGTCCCCAAACTGAACCATAATATATTTCTTCTTCAGATTTGGGTTTCTTTTTTTCTTTAAATGGGACCCCAAACATCGTTCGTTTTGCTTCCATATTGATATCTATACTAGCATCTATTAAATTTTCTAAAAAAGAAACATTTCCTCTTTTGAATAAGTCAATTAATTCTTGAATCTTTTTGGCAAAGTCAGGATCTATTCTATGAATCATGATACCCTTTTCAATCATTGCTTCTTTTGATTGATCATCTGGTACTCTAAAATAATGTTGTATATCATGCTCTTTTTCCTCTCCATTTATCGTAGTATCAGTTATGGAAATTAAATAATTTCTTGGATTATTTGGATCTTTACATACTAATTTCAAACTATTTTCCAAGCCATCTGGATGTTTCGATGACCAATCTCCTTTGACTACTTTATGAGACATATAAGGTCTTATAACTCCCCATGGTCTTATTTCTAATTCTTCTCTATATTTTTTTCCTTCCACCGTATAAATAAACAAAGCATTTTCTTCTGACACTTTTAATTCAGCATCATTACCATCTTTGTCTTTATATTGGATTGTAGTATGTAATCTGCAAGCATTCTTAATGTCATTAGGTATCTCGACGATTTGAGTATTCCCTTTAAAATCCGGATCCCCTTGCACAAAATAATGAAATGAATGATTTGGTGCTTCTATATTTGCTACTGCCGTTAATAAACCAATGGCTGTCTGGGTTCTAATTTCTACTTCATTATTATTCATAGAAAGGATTCCTACAACTGTTCCATCACTATTTAATATATTTATAGGCTGTAGAGTTGGATCATCACATTCTAATGCTAAATGAAATAAATTTAGAAATGTTTTAGTATTTTTTAAGCGGATACTCATATTCATCTCTCCTTTTTTGTTTTATTATTGTAACACATATTTTTGATTATTATAAAAAAAGAATTAACTATTTATAATTCTTTTCTTTATACTGTTTATATTCAATGATTTTTTATTGTTTCTCCCACTCTTTTTAACATTAATTTTTCCCTTTCTGCCGTAGTTTGATTCATATGTGATTCTAATCCTCGTAGCATTGTTAGACAAATATCAAATCTATCAGTATTTAATGCTTCATTATATATCTCTATATAATCTGATGGCATATGTTTTTTAATAGATATTCTTTCTAATTCTTGATTTTTTTCTAAACAAGTTGCAATTACATCTTTTTCACTTTCTCCACTACTTAATAAAACTCTTTCATTGTTTGTCCCTTGTTCAAAAGATATCATTGTTACTCTATATGGATCACTTAATCCTACTTTTAAAACCATTATGCTATCTAATGATAAGCATTTTCTCTTTGTATCTTTCATATTCGCTATATCTTCTATATTATTTCTTATTCTATCTTTCATCTTATTCTACCTCCATTATTCAATTCAATTATTTTACAGTGATTAATCTAAAATAATCACTATTAAAATCGCCATTAAAATCACTTTCCAAATTAACCACTTCCTTTCAATAATAGATGGTATACCAATTAAATTATGAAATCATTGAATAAAAAAAAGAGCAATCATCCATAAAGGACGAATTGCTCGTGGTACCACCTTTGTTTATAGTATTTCTACTATCTCATTAGATTAACGCTCTTTACACGATTTGACTCCACTATTGAAATTCATTTATTTGCCTTTCTTAAGTGGTTCTCAGTCGGTGACCACAATTTCCTGTAAAGAGTTTCAAATAAACTACTTAGATAATTTCTTCATCAAATATGTATCGATATTACCATATTTCAATTTATATGTCAATGAAGGAAAATGTTCATTACATCTTCTATCTTCTTATGTATTCGTTATATTGCTTAATAAATTTTTCTAATGATTTAATTAATTTCTCTAATAGTTCTAATTTATTATAATCTCTATAATTACCATTAATTTCCAATTGAATTACATCTACATCTGTTAGTCCCAATATCCCTTTCGTTATTGCTCCACCCATATGATCGTAGTCGCCATGTGGTGACATGCATTTATGCATACGAGTAATACTATAGTTTACAATATTTTTGACTAATTATCGAGAAAAATGCGATTTCTTTAAATTATCTTCGATAATTTGATCACTCTCATTAGCCATTACATAATCTTCATTTGGAACTACCCAGCCGAGTTTTGTAAAATTATTCATTTCACTTGGATCTTGCATGTCTTTTGGAGGATCTAAATAGTTATAACCACCTGCTATTTTAGCATTATTTTTTTTATATATATTTTCTGCTTTTCCAGTTTTAAATCTATAATATATTCCGCCTTTGTTTTGTTTATAGATATCTACAACCATATTATTTTTAAATAATGTAATTCTTTCACCATTATCATATTTTTCTGGTTGTTTTACTCTAAAACCATATTTATTCATAAGAGACAATACATCTAATTTTCTTTGTCTTGTTGTTGATTCCGCAAAAGTAAATCCCCTATCGTAACTATAATATAAATATACTGACATCAATAAGTCTCCTAGCCCTTTTTTTCTATATTCCTCGAATACTTTTGATCCAATATATTTTGATACAGGCATCCCATCTTTATCAATATATAACATAAAATATATATAACCATATTCAATTACTTGATTGTTTCTATCGAAACCAATAATTCTAAGATATTCTCTATTTTCTGGGTAGTTTTCTCCAGAATTACCGCCATTTGATACTTGATGAAATAAGTATCCTTTAGTTGTTGCCAAACCATAATCATACAAGTCAAATTCACCAATGATTTTTCCCTTTTCAATAGATGCCATTTTTATCACCTCATTATAATTATAGCACACATTTATCCATCTCATGATGTCCATATTTCAATTTTTAATTTATTATTTTTAAAAATACTAAGTAAAATTATAATAAATATTATTGCTAAACCAAATATACCTAATCCGATATATGAATGTCCTAAATTAATGTTTTTGAATATTATAGAAGTTATAGTGCAGATAATCATTTCTGAAATTGAAGTTATAAAAGTAAATATAGCTAAAATAGTTTGTCTATATGAATCATTACACTCATTTTGGACTATTGTATTATAAATATTATTTGTTACTGAAAAGAAACATTGGAATAATATTATGAAA
>CACZOQ010000136.1 GCA_902782835.1 uncultured Erysipelotrichaceae bacterium
AAATTACCAAAGGTTACTAAAAAAGGAAATACATGTAAGTGGACTAGTTCGGGTAATTTAGAATGGAATAGTGGAGCAGATTATACTCCGGCAGCTTCTAATGGTGCAACGGCTAGAACCTTTACTGCTTCTTGTACACCTAATACATTTACCGTTAAATATCATTCTTGTGATGGTACCGGAACTATGGCAGATACGACTTGTACTTATGGTTCTGCTTGTAATTTGCGTGCTAATTCTTATAAAAAAGAGCATTATAAGTTTAGTGGTTGGGCTATTGATTCATGTGATGGTGAACTGATATATGCTGATAAAGTAAGTGTAAAAAATGCTCTAGAGTCTGGAACTTTGGATGTTTATGCTAAATGGGGTGGAGATTCTTATACTGTTAAATATAATAAAAATCTCGGATCCGGGACTATGGCTGATCAAACTTGTTATTATGGTACAGATTGTAAGTTAAAAGATAATGGGTTTACTCGTTCTGAATATAGTTTCCTTGGCTGGAAGCTTAATAATGCAGGCAATACGATTGCTCCTAATACAGCGATAACAGGCCCAGGAACGTATTATGCACAATGGCGTATCAATAACTATGGAGTTGGTGAAACAAATATTTCTAATTGTAATGCTAGTAAATGCTTTGATACATTGACCAATGCTGTTTCCAATGCATCTTCTGGTAATACGATTACTGTACTTCGTACTAATTTCGATGATGATTCTATAACAACAATTAATCAAAATTTGACGATTAATACGAATTCCAAAACTGTAAATCGTAGTGGATATATTACGATATCTAGTGGTAATGTCACTATGAAAGGCGGAGGAACTATTAATTATACCGCTGATGATGGTGGCCATTTAGCAATTATACAAAGAGGTGGTAACTTATCATTAAGTGGCTTTAATATATCAGCTCCTCACTCAGGGGGGGTAAGTATTTATGGTGGAACAACTACTCTTTCTGATATGTCTGTTACTGCAGGTGAAATGCATGCTGTAAGAGTAGGTGGTGTTGATGCTAATGTTACTATTAATAGTGGTTCTTACAGAATGGAGGGAACAGGTGCTTATTGTGCGGCAAGTTTACGTTTGGGTACAGTAACGATTAATGGAGGAACCTTTAGAACACCGAATAAAACAGAAGGAGCTGTTGTGCATTTAGGTTATAAAACTAAAAGCGGTAGTGAACCTGATCCTGTACCAGATAATAGTCGTGCATTAGGAATAGAAGTAACTGTTAATAATATAAATTCGGCAAATAATAAAGGAGGGCATGCTTTCTTTGTAGAGGGTGGTGCTTATGCTCTTATTAAAAATGGAACTTTTACTGCTATGCTAGATAATGCTATTCAAAACTATGGACAGGTGGAAATACAAGGAGGAACATTTACTGGTTGTAGAGCTAACGTTATTTCATCGGGTGGTCCTGGTGTTTATTGGATTACAGGTGGTGTTGCAAAAGTGAAAAGAAGCTATAATGGTTTAACTTGTAATAAACGTGCACTTAAGACTTTTTCAGCTCAAAGATGGCCAAAAACTAGTACAGCTATGAATAATAGTCATTGGTTTAAACATTATTGTTCTGAGAATTGTTCAATGCATGTTACGGGTGGAACGTTCTGGAATAATGGTACTAGTTATGCATTCCATACTGAAGGAAATGATAGTACTACTTATAAAGGTTATGGAATTCATGTTCCATCAAGTTCGTCAGTAAAGGCATTTGCGAGAGAGGCTTATGTTGTTCGCCCGAATACTCAGGATATATTACTTAATAGTGGAGATTATTATTCTCCAGATTCTCTATTTATTGATTCTAGAAATGAAGGCGGTATGTGTTCGTTTAATAATGTTCATTTACATTCAGGCAGTTTAGCTGAACCATAGAAGGATAATAAAAAATGATTTTAATTATGAAGTGAACTTCAAATAGTTCATAACAAAAAAATACTCAAGATTAATTTCTTGAGTTTTTTTGGTTTAATCTATCTGTTTTGTAGAATAATATCCAATCTTCTACAAGTTTTTGGTATTCTTGTAAAGATGTGATATTATTGTTATGCAAGTAGGATATTATGCCAACTTTCCTATCATAATGTTTATCCATAATAAAACATCTCTTTTCTTTGAGATGTTTTTTTTTACGTTAAAGTCATTTTTTTATTCAAGTTCTTCTATGATTTTATTAGAAGCTTCTTCAATGAACTCTTTGATCATTTCTATATCGAAGGTATAGTTTTTTTCTTGTTTTGAATTTTCAATTAATAGGCCCATCTTATTAATTAAAATATCTAATGAATTGATGGGTATTTCTTTTATATTTGTTTTTGGTGGAATAAATTCTTCATAAAATAGAGATAAATCTAAGTCATATTCTTCAATTACTTTAATATTTAAATTTGTATAATCTGAATAAATCATATTCATGATTTCTTCTGGGGTTGTTTCAAAAATTGTTCCATCTAATAGTTTGATAGAGGTGTTTTCTGTTAATCTAGAAATAAAACTTTCAATCCATATTTTATCTGTAAATAAATGGGTATAGTATCCTAAATCAAAGGAATTATAACGAAAGGTAGGATATCGCTTTACAAATAATTTTATATTGGGTATATCTTTGGGGGTATTTATTATGAAATGGGATTTATCTTTTGTTTGACCGATTTGTTTAGCAATATCTGGAGCAATTGCGCCTAAATAGTAGTCTTTTGGATTATCAACTTCCATTTTTTCTCGAACTTTTTTAGCAACTGCTAGATGAATGATTGCTGAAGCCATTTTTATACCTCCTTATTCATTTTTATTATATATCATAATAATATTGATTTGTTTGTTTTTACTGCTGTTTTTTGCTACCTTTACAGTTTTTTTTGCTGTTAACAAAAAATAGTTGACATCATGTTTTTTATTTATTATAATATCATTGTTATTTAGAAATGGAGGGATTATCGTTATGGCTGTTAAATTAAGATTAACAAGATTAGGTGCAAAAAAGAAACCTACTTATCGTATTGTTGCTACTGATTCTCGTCGCCCAAGAGATGGTGAGTATTTAGAGTTAATTGGTACTTATTCCCCAGTTGGAGAATGTCAAGTTAATATCAATGAAGAATTAGCATTAAAATGGTTAAAATGTGGTGCTATTCCTACGGATACGGTTCGTAATTTATTAAGCAAAGCTGGAATCATGAAGAAGTTTTCTGATTCTAAGAAAGAAGGCGAATAATTATGGATTTAGTAGAATTAACAGAAGAAATTGTAAAATCATTAGTTGTACATAAAGATGGAGTTAGTGTGAAGGAATTTCCAACAGAAGATGAAAATGTTATTTTGATTCAAGTAATGGTAGAAGAAGATGACATGGGAAGAGTGATTGGCAAAGAAGGTCGTACTGCTAACGCTATTCGTACTTTAGTGCAAGCTAGTAGTGCTTTACAAGATAATAAATATATTAAAATTGACATTGATAAGTTTTAGGAGGTCATTTGGACTTCCTTTTTTTTTCTTATTATTATATAATTTAATGTGAGGTGTAGAACTATGAATAATGAATTATTAATACCCAACCATATCGGTATTATTATGGATGGAAATGGTCGTTGGGCACAAGAAAGAGGGCAAGTTCGAACATTTGGACATAAGTCGGCAGTTGAAAATATAAAACAACTATGTCTTCATATGGCTGATGTTGGAGTTAAATATGCTTCTTTATATGCATTTTCTACAGAGAATTTTAAGAGAGATATTAAAGAAGTCGATTTTTTAATGAATTTATTTACTACATGTTTTCAAAAAGAATTTGATGTATTAAAAAAGAAAAAGGTTAGAGTTATTTTTTCTGGAAGAAAAGAACCTCTTCCTCAGAAAGTATTGGATGCAATGGACGTAATAATGGAAGATACAAAGGATAATACGGATCTTGTTTTAAATATTTGCATAAATTACGGATCTCATGCAGAAATTGTTGATACTACGAAGAAGATATGCGAAATGTATAAAGAAGGTAAAATATCTTTAGATGATATTGATGAAGAATTTATTCAGAAGAATCTTTATCAAGATTTACCCCCTTTAGATTTTGTTATTCGAACTAGTGGTGAATTGCGTTTAAGTAATTTTATGATGTATCAAGCTAGCTATGCAGAATTCTATTTTCCTAAAGTATATTTTCCTGATTTTAATAATGAAGAATTTGATAAAGCTATTGTAGAGTTTAATAAACGAAATAGAAGATTTGGAGGAATTAAATGAAAACAAGAATTATTAGTGCTATTATCATAGTAGCTATTTTTATTCCTCTTTTAATAGTTGGTGAGTTACCTTTTGCAATTCTTATGTCTATTTTAAGTATTATGGGGCTTTATGAATTATTAAAAGTAAGAGAGAGTAAAAAGAAATTTCCAGTTGTATTAAAAGTATTTGCTTATGCTTTGACTGTGTATTTTTGTTTATATAATACAAGTTCCTTAGAGTTTTATAAGCATGTTGATTATCGAGTTATGGCTTTTATTATTTTCTTATTCTTATCTCCTATGGTATTTATTAATGATACAAAAAAGTATAATTTAAATGATGCTTTATTTTTAATAGGTTCTGTTTTATTCATTGGATTTAGTTTTAATTTAATTTTAATTGCTCGTAATTATGATATTACTTATATTATTTATTTATTATTAATTACTACAATTACGGATACTTTCGCTTTGTTTACAGGTTCTTTAGTAGGAGAGCATAAATTATGTCCAAAGATTAGCCCTAAAAAAACAGTAGAAGGTCTTATTGGTGGAGTTTTAATGGGTACTTTTGTAGCTAGTGCATTTTATAATACTGTGATTAATTCTAATATATCTTTGGTTTTAGTTATCGTGTTAACTTTTGGATTAGCTTTAGTTGGTCAATTAGGAGACTTGGTTTTTTCTTCTATTAAGCGTTATTATGATGTAAAAGACTTTTCAGAAATTATTCCTGGCCATGGTGGTATTTTAGATCGCTTTGATAGTTTGATTTTTGTGACATTAGCTTTTACTCTTTTGTTAGGAATCCTATAGGAGGGGATTATTATGTCAATTATTATTAATTTATTATTATTTATTGTTATTCTTGGTGTTATTGTATTTGTTCATGAAGCAGGGCACTTTATTTGGGCTAAGATAGCAGGAGTTTATGTATATGAGTTTTCTATTGGTATGGGGCCTAAAATATGGGGTTTCAAAAAAGGGGAAACGCACTATAATTTGCGTGCAATTCCAATTGGTGGATTTTGTCAGATGGCAGGAGAAGATTTGGATGCTGATGATGAGGATGATATTCCGGAAAATCGTAGACTTCAATCCAAAACGGCTTGGCAAAGATTTTTAATCATGGTTTTTGGTCCGATGAATAATTTTATTCTTGCTGTGATATTATTGTTTTTTATTGCTCTTATATGGGGTGGAACAACAATGAAACCAATTGTTACTTCTATTGAGAAAAATTCAGCTGTAGAAAAAGTTGGTATGAAAAAAGGAGATAGAATTGTACAAATTAATGGTCACAAAGTTTCTACTAGTGATGATATTACATTGTTTTTAGCAATTTCTAATCCAAAAGAAAAAAATAAAATAACCATTATACGAGATAATAAGAAAAAAGTATTTTCTGTTAAACCTAAAAAGATGAAAGAAAATGGAGAAGAATCATATCGATATGGTATTGGAATTAAACAGAAGAAAACAAAAGGATTAGGTGGTGCCTTTGTTTATACCTTTAAGAAGACTGCTTCTATTTTTAAGCAAATGTTTGTTACCATCGGTTATTTATTTACTGGTGGAATTCGTTTAAGTCAATTATCTGGACCTGTGGGTATTTATTCTGTAGTTGGACAACAGAGAAGTGCTGGTCTTGCTAATATTCTTTATTTAATGGCTTTTTTAAGTATTAATGTTGGCTTTATTAATTTACTTCCTATACCAGCTTTTGATGGAGGACATATACTATTTATTATTATTGAAAAGATTAAAGGATCTCCTGTTAATCCAGACTTAGAAAATAAGATTCACACAATCTTTTTGATATTATTAATGATTTTAATGATTGTTATTACATTTAACGATATTTTACGTTTGTTTTAAAAGAACTTCTTGTTCTTTTTTTTTTGAATGGTATAATGAAAGTGAGGCGATTAGATGATTTTATTAGTATTTTTGATTTTAATTGTTTTATCTTTTACTATTGTTATTTCTTTTTATTTCGAGCAGAAAAATGTCAGAGTTCCTATTTCGAATGAAAAGTTAACGGATGATGTTTCAGTTTTGTTTGTTGATGAGAGAAAAGAGGTGTAATATTTATGATGATGATTTATATATTTTTAGGTGGTTTATCCTTTATTTTTCTGGGAATTGGGTATTTGATTGGTAGATTTCAAAAAAATAATGATTATTATCCGGAACCTAGAAATGTATCTAAGATTGAAATCCTTGAAGAAAATCCAAGGAATGATGGAGCATCTGTTATGTTAGAAAATATACCAAGGTCAGAGAAAGAAATATTCTAGTATATTTCTTTTTTTTGGTATAATAATAAAATGAAGGTGATTACATGATTGCTGGGGTCTTAGTTGAAATATCTCATAAAAGTGTTGATAAAATATTTGATTATTTTGTTCCACAAGAATTGTCCGCTTCCATTCAAATTGGCGTTCGAGTGTTAGTACCTTTTGGACGCATGACACTTGAGGGTTTTGTTTTGGAACTTAAAACTTCTAAAGATACTGAGAAAGAGTTAAAATCTATTTTAGAAGTTGTTGATCAAGATATTATTTTAAATGAAGAATTATTATCATTAGGGAAAGAAATACAAGAGAAGACTTTATCTACTTTGATAAGCTGTTATCAAGTAATGTTACCGAAAGGTTATAAAGCTAAAAAAGGCAGTGCTGTTTCTACTCGATATGATACATTTTATTGCTTATCTGAAGATTATGATGAATCATACAAGGTTAATTCTTCTCAAGCTCGGATTATTCAATTATTAAAAGATAAGGGGCTTGTTCTTCGAAAAGATATTATTGATATTTCTCAAAGTAGTTTGAATACTTTATTAAGAAAAGGTTTTTTAAAAGAGGAAAAGAGAGAACATTATCGTTTTCTTCATGAGACTGATAGG
>CACZOQ010000137.1 GCA_902782835.1 uncultured Erysipelotrichaceae bacterium
TGGTGCGAGTAACAGGAGTTGAACCTGCACGTCTGGGACACTAGATCCTAAGTCTAGCGCGTCTGCCAATTCCGCCATACTCGCATGTATAATGGTGGACCCTACAGGACTTGAACCTGTGACCGCCCGGTTATGAGCCGGATGCTCTAACCAACTGAGCTAAGGGTCCGTGCTATTTAATAATAGCATATTTTTCATTTTCGCGCAATAGTAATATGCAAAAATGAATGATTTCTTATTTTGATTCATATCTATACTTACAATATTGATTAGTATTGATGAAAAAATGGATTCAATTTCTAATAAGATTGTTAAAGTTATAAAACAAAAAAGAATCCCAACATATAAATATTTTTCTTTCCGTTGCTTATGGATTTCTCCTTTTTATCAGTATATCATAGGACCATATGAACTCATAAAAAAAATAGAGTATTCTCTATTTTTCTAACATATTTAATAAATTAATTTTAAACATATCTTTTTCCGGATTTGTTTTTGAAATCATTACTCCTTTATATGTTGATAACTCAGCTCTATGTCCTTCATCTAATATTCCTTCTGGTGTAATATTTGTTAAAAGAATTATGTTTTTTTCTTTATATACCGTATAATGTAATACAATTGGTCCATGAACTTTTTTAAATAATTCATCTGTTGGTAATTGTAATTCATAACTAACGGTTTTACTCTTTTCATCTCTTTTTACTTCTTTTCCTAAGAAAGAACCTTTTCTTAATTCAGGATAATATGTAAAGGTTAATTTTTTATATGCTAACATATTATATTTACGAACAGATCTTTCTTTTTTTCTGAAGTCATTTTCATCCAAGTATTCAAATATATAATTATTTTTCATATATTCAACCCCCTAAATTGTTTTCCCCTTTTATACCTTCAATGTACACATATTATACCACATGTGTTGCTTATTGTCAACTTTTTCTATATATTTATTATTCTTTTTTATAAAAAAGAAAAAAGTATATTTCTACTTTTTTCTATTTTGAAAGACCTAAGTCTTCTTCCTCTTCATAGATTTCATTATTATCAGCTAAAGAATCTACATATTCTTCTACTGCTTCTTCATATGATGGTTCTTCATATACAGGCTCCTCATATACAGGCTCTTCGTATACAGGTTCTTCATATACTGGCTCCTCATATACTGGTTCTTCATATACAGGCTCTTCGTATACTGGTTCATCATATACTGGTTCTTCATAGCTATCACTTGTTGAACTTCCTTCATTAACACTTTCTTCAGCATATGAAACATTTTCTTCGTTGTTCTCGTCTGTAACTTCTGAATATTCAATCCATGCATCTGGACTTACATATTCAATATAAGTACCATTATCTTCATTTGAAACGTTATTATCTTCATCACCTTCTCCATCCGTTGATGAATATTCAATCCATGCGTCTGGACTTACATATTCAATATAAGATGAAGCCTCTTCATTATTAACGTCTGCATTTGAGTTATCTGTACCTTCGCTTGTATCTGTTGATTCATAAGTACTTTCTTCTGAATAGGTACTATCTTCATCCTGTGATGATTGTGCTGATGTATCACCTATTTCTTCAAACGTTATAACTGTTTGTTGTTCTGATACTTGTGGAGTGGCATCATTTAATAATTCACCTTGTTTATCAAATTCAGCGCCTGTTGCATTTGGATCTGGCAAATCTTCTCCTGTTTGATCACCTGTTGGATCTGTTGTTATATTTTCAACATGAGGGGCTAAATTTCCTTGTTCATCTGAATGTTCATCATCAAAATGAACATTAACATCTCCGAAATCTGATTCATTAATTGGTTGATCATTATCTGGATTATCATCTTGATTTTTTCTAATTTGATTATTATTTTCTTCTATGTTTTTTTGGAAATCTTCAGACTCTTGTGCTACATCTTCTAGGATTTTTCTTGCTTTCTCATCTTCTTCTGCTTGTCTTCTTTGACGTTCTTCTTCTGCTTTTTTTTGTGCTCGCTGACGGGCGTCTTCATTTTGCTGATCAATTTGTTGGTCTATATCTTTCTTCACACTATCAGGAATTGGTTTTTTCTTTTTCTCTGTCTCTTCTTTTGTTGTCGTATGTTTTTCTTCCCATGTTTTTTGGTCTTCATAAGTACTTGTTATATAAGAAGTACCTTCTTGATAAGACCATTCTCCAGTTTCTTCTTTTCCTGCTTCAAGTGCAATTTTGAAAGCATCTAAATTTGTTAGTTCTCGATCATCATCTCCAATTGCATAGTATCCTTTTGATGCTAAGTAATCAATTATAGCATTTTTATATTGATAGTATAATGGATTCGTCTTATCGTCTTCTAGAATTCCTAATAAGATAGCTGCAATTCTTTCATATTTCTTTAATGCCCGAACACAACCACCATAATCATTAAAGAAGTCTGCTTCTCCAGGCATATCTGCTGTACCAGGTTGCAAAATAATATCTTTATAATTTCTAAATAACATTTGAGCAGCAGACACCATTGGTACTACTGATAATTTATAGGATTCTATTCCAGAAGCATAATCATCGGCGTGAGACATTCCTTCTGTTCTAACGTCTAATGTAATTGGGAAGTCTTTACGAACTGCTGCATAGAATTCTGCAACTAATCTTGCTTGTTCTTCTCCAGTTGCTTCTTTAGCTGCTAAAAACATTTCGTGATAACGGTTGTAGAAAGCTTTTCCTTCTTCACTATCAATTAACATTGACATATCTACTGGGTGTTCTCTCTTTTCAATTACATGAGCAGCTGTTAATTGTAGATTAGCATCTTTATAGAATCTTGATAATGCTTCTGCATCTACTTCAGCACCATTGAAGTATGCTCTTACTTCTTCTTTTGTGTAATCATTATATGCCTGTTGAAGTGCTACTGCTTCTTCAAATTTTAAAGCAGCTCTAATAATCTTTCCTTCTTCTACATAAGCATCGGCAAATGTTCCATTGTATCCTTCTAAGGCATTTAACAATTTTTGCATTGATGTTTTTTGAAATTCATTATTTGTTACCGCTTGTAATTCATCAAATGAATAATCATCATAATAACTGTTATCCCCTTGAATTAAAGTTCTAGCATTGTATTCTACTGATGATGCTTCTTCAGCCGTTGACATCAATCCTGCTGTAACTTGTACAGGTTCAGAAGTTATTTCAGTTTCTGAATAAGTAATCGTTTGTTCATTAACATCTTCTATTAATGGAGAATCTAGTTTGACTTCTTCATAGGTAGCTGTTTGATTATTACTTTCAAACATTCCATTAAACCAGTTGGATAATGATTTACTTCCGTTGGCAATGAAGTCATCGATTGTTGTGGAAATATTCATTTTACCCATAACACCTTCTCTATGTTGTTTATGAACTCCAACATATGCCCCAGCTGTTACAAGAGCAGCTAATCCAATTGCTCCTATTCTTACACCTAATTTTCCTCTTTTTTTAGGCTTTAGACCTTCCCCTTCTACAGCTGCTTTTTTTCCGGCATTTACCTCTTCTGTATTAGTAGTTTCATCTGCAACTTCTTCTTCAACTGCAGTTTCTTCTTCTGCTGTTTCTTGGCTTTCTTCAGTTGTTTCACTATTAGATTGCGTGATTACTGTAGGATTAATACTTTCAAAAACACCTTTAATAGCATCTTCGATATCTTCTTCTACCATTTCATGTGATACAAATTCTTCAAAACGTCTATTAAAATCTGCGCCTGACATCATATGAATATTTTCTTTATTAAATAAATCACTTAATGAATTAACTGATTGAATTTTTCTTTGTCTTGCAAATTCTTTGCAGGCTGCAACACCTGCTTCAAATGATGATTCTTTGTCAATTCTTCCATCACGATAGAATATACAACTTTTAATTACTTCTTTTTCTTCTTGACCATTTTTTTCAATAATATTATAAAAAACAATATTATGAATCTTTGATTTTGCCATCTATAAATCCCCCTTACTTAGCTTTCTTATTTCCAGTATATGACCATCCATTATTTAATAATGATGTATCATTGTAACTACTCCATTTTTTCTGAGTAGATCCCTGTGAAATAACTGTTCTTGTTTTTGTACTTTGATAACAGATATCTCCATATAATGGTTCTGTTCTTCTTGCTTTTTCTGTAACAGTAATGGTTCCATAAATTGGAATTGTTTTTGTTACATACTCTGCACAGCTTGCCTCATATCCTTGTGGAACAATGGCTTTCGTAGTATTTGTTGTTGTTCCCGTTACAGTTGGATCTCCTTGTACAACAGTTGTAGTTGTATTTGATAATCCTCCTGTATATGTATATGAATCATAATAATAATTTGGTAAGGTTGTACAAGTTTCACTACAATAGCTGTAGTCAGCTCCTACGAATTTATAATGTGTATTTGCTGTATCTGCTGGTGGAGTAACGTAACTTGCTCTTCCATTATATGTCCAGCCACCTGTTGATGTTCTTGTCGTTGATGTAATTGTATTTGTTTGTGTATAAGTTGTTGTTGTCGTTGTTGCATATATTATTTTGTTAATTTCAACATAATTATATTTAGAACATGCTCTTTGTGTATATGATCCTGTTTGTACGACCATTTTTCTTTGTTTTGCATATGTTTTTTCGTATGTTCCTATTTTTTCTTTTCTCTTTAGAATTTGTAGTTTCTTTAAGCATGAAGTATTGGCATCACTACAGTTAATTTCACTTGTGCCACAATCTGTTTTACTCCAATTACTCCATGGAGTCCATTCTGATAATTTTGTTGCTGTTGTCTTTGTATATTCATATAGATATTCTTTTGGTTTACATTCACTTTCATAAGTATCCTTATTAACATTTTTACCTGTTTTTCCAAAATAATATCCATTAATAATCTGACATTTTGGTTCCTTACAACTAATGATATAGTTAACTTCAGAAACTACTTTTCCTTCTTTATTGTAGTATTTACCATCATATTTCACACAGTAATGATTCTCTTCAATACCGCAAGATTTTTTGTATGTAGCTTCTGATACAACGTTACCATTTTTATCGTAATATTTACCATCATATTTTACGCAATAATGTTTTTCTTCAATACCACATGATCTCTTAAATACTGTTTCTGATACTACATTACCATTATTATCATAGTATTTACCATCATATTTCACACAGTAATGTTTATCTTCGATACCACAAGCTTTTTTGTATACAGATTCAGCTACTACATTACCATTATTATCGTAGTATTTTCCATCATATTTCACACAGTAATGTTTATCTTCGATACCACAAGCTTTCTTATATGCTGATTCTGATACTACTTTGCCATTATTATCATAGTATTTACCATCATATTTCACACAGTAATGTTTGTCTTCGATACCACATGATTTCTTAAATGCTGATTCTGATACGATGTTTCCATTCTTATCATAGTATTTACCATTGTATTTTACACAGTAATGTTCATCTCTATCTAGACCACAAGCTTTTTTGTATACAGACTCTGCTACTACATTACCGTAATTATCATAGAATCTACCATTATAATATACACAATAATGTCTTTCTGGAATACTTACACATTGCTTTGTATACTCTGATTTAGAAACGACTGTTCCGTGAATACCATAGTATTTTCCATTTTTAATTCCACAAACTGGATTCGATACAACTGGTACAGTTGATGATGGTGGATAATAGATACCATGATCTTTAGAACCTTTAATTGGAACATAATATCCAACTGCTGTTGATCCTTTTACTGGTGTTTCGGATCCTTGTTTTTGACAAATGTATGAGTCACAGTATGTATAACAACCTAAATGTACTAAAATATAGTCTTCTTTTTCACTATCTTTTAAGTTCACCTTTAGAATATACTCATCATCTGTTTTTGTTATTTTTACATAACTTTTTTCTACATCACAAGCTTTATTATTTTTATCGATAAGAGCAATTATGATTTTTTTCCCAATCATATCACTCAATGTCATTGTGTCAGATGCCCCAACTTCTTTTGGAAGTCTTTCATCGGTGTAATACTTAATTGCTGCATCTTTCATTCTTTCTAAGTTGTCAATAAAAATCTGTGATGTTAGTGCATTGATACCTGATGTATCACAGGTACTTGTTGGACATCCTTTTCCTTCACTGTCATTTGTTGTTGCATGAATGGTTGGACCCATGAATTTAGGTAATAACCAAGCAAGCAAAAAAACAAATATTATTACTAATATTAGTTTAAGTACAAAATCTCGAATCGGAAATCCACGTCTTTCATATTCTTCAGTGTACATTTTCCTACTCCCCCCTGTCCACATGTAGCCATTATACTAGCACTGGGGTCCTTATTTGTCAAGGCTTTTTTCTTAGTAGGACAATTGTCTGACCACAATTAAAATTGTCGATTTTATAATTCTCGACAATTTTATTTTTCTTTAAAGTTTCTTGTGTTGTTTTTTTTAAAATTCCTGTTCCGTTTCCATGAATAATAATAACTTTTTGATTTTTCATATGATATTGGTCTTGTATGAACTCATTAATAAGGAATTTTGCATATTCTCTATCCATTCCATGTAAGTCTAAAGTTGGTAAATGATTATATAGCGTCATCATAACCAATCACTTCAGAAAGCATAGGAATTGAATATCTTGATCCGATTCTCGTGACAGAAATAGCGCCTGTAATAGATGCTAGACGAATCGCTTCTTTTAATGGATAATGATTTGCAATAAAATAAGTAAATGCACCATGGAATATATCTCCTGCACCGGTAGAATCAAGTGCTTTTACTTTGATACTTGGAATAATTTGATATTCTCCATCTATTTTTGAAAAACTGCCTGCTGATTCTAATGTAATAATAATATTCGTTTGAAAATAATTCCATAATTGATTATATATCTCTATTAATCCAGAAAGATTTTGACAATCAATTTTTTGATTTGTAAATTCTTCAGCAAAATCTTTTGAACAAACTAAATAGGTTACTTTTTTCCCTAATTCCTTATTATCTTCATTTAATCTTCCAGCATCAAATACACTAATTGCATTTGGGTTCTTATCTAATACTTCATGAGCTGTTTCTGGATGTTCTCCATCAATTAGTATAACGTCTGCTTGCAAATCAACCGGTCTTGATAGTTTTCGAACAGGTTGATCTTTACTTGATAAAATCGTTCTGGAACCATTACTCATATTTGCAATAATATAACTACTAGTTGTCATATGATTTTCTAACTTTTCTAAATAAGCAGTATTAGCTCCTATTTTAATAAAATCTTCAATAATTCTATCTCCATAGTAATCATCTCCTACTACCGATACTACTGCTGTTTCCATCCCCCATTTTGCTAATAAATAAGCTCCGTTGGAAGCAGGACCTCCACCACATTCTATATGGTGCTCTAAACGATATTTAATATTTTCTACTGGATATTCTTTCATTGGTAATGTTGTATCAAATGTTGAATGTCCAACACATACGATTTTCATTCTATCACCTCTTTTTTTATTATAACAAAGATCATTTTTTTCTTCTATGAATTCTCATTCTTGAGCTGTAAATTTACAAATGTCTTCTTGGGATATTTTTATTTCATTATTTAATGATTCATCCCAATAACATATTTTTACTGTTACACCAAATTTTTGTATTGGTGTTTTCTTAATACTCGAAAAAAATGTATGAATAAATTCTAATACTTTTTCTTTAGTATACTCCCCTGAATAGGATTCTGAACCACTACCTAATAATTGATTATTGCAATATATATTTACTATACAATCTTGATTTGTTAGAATTCTTTTTACTTTTTCGATTGCTTGATTTAAATCTTCAGAATCTTCTAATGGATAATGGCAATGCCATAGATCATATGAGATTGTTATCTCATCATTTACTTCTATTAATAAAGAATTATGATTTAAATTTTTTATTTCATATAGATATTCATCTTCTTTGATATGTAAAATTGGTTGATAATCCTTTAACATATTTTGTATTTGATCTTGAACCATATATAAACTCCTATTTATATTTTTTTTATTTCTTCTTTATTTTTGATATTTAAATAATATCGATCATGATTTGTTTTGACTAAAATATTGTTTTTTATTAGTCTTTTCTTTACTTGATTTAGTTGATTTGGAAAAATAATTCCTGCTTCTTTGAAGGATAATGCTTTATCTTCTGAAATAGACCCTTTTTCTTTATATTTTTTAATAATATATCTACCACGATTTGATAAAATAATATTGACTATTGCCATATAACACCTCTTTTATTATTCTTATTATATCATAGAAAAAACTAAGAGCTGGTCTTAGTTTATTTTATTTCTTTATTTTTAATGATTTTAGATCCAATTATTGGTATTACTACTATATATACTAAATAACATACAACTGGAAAAATCATATTACTAATGGTTGGTTTACTCTTAAAAGTAGCAGATACATTATCAATCCAATATTTACTAATACTTAATTTTGTCTGTGTTTCTATAGCAGCAATTGCAAAAGAAATAATCTGTGGTATAAATAGACATACAATAATCGCAGCACTGTTTTTTTCAGATATGAATGAAATTGTTGAATAGAAGATTGTTGTTGCGATAATACCTATTATGTAGACTAATAATTGTAGTAGTAGAACACTTTCAAAACCAATACCATTTTTAATGTATACTATAAAAAGAATCAAGCAGGTTACAAGATACATTGTGAATAGTGAAATGATTGATACTATATATTTTGAAAATAATAATTGTTTTTTAGTATAACCTCTTGCAATGATATTTTTCGTTGTTCCTTCATTAAAATCTAAACATGAAAATAAGGCAATATAAATTATACTTACTAATCCAAGTTCTGACCCTAGGAAAGATATAATTTGAGGCAATACTTTTTGATCTATACCATTCCCTGTTTGAAACATATTTGAAAGTGTTAAAGATAATACAATGGATAATACTGGTCCTAATAGTAGAGATAAACCTAAACATACATAGAATAGTTTATTATGAAAAACATTTCTGAATTGTAATTTCAATAATCTTTTCATTATTCATCACCAATCCTTTTCATAAAGTATTCTTCTAAGGAATCAGATTTTACATATAAAGCATTTACCATAATTCCTGCTGAAACTAATTCTTTATTATATATTGCAGCATCTTTTATATTTGATTTTACTTCTACTTTTTTTCCATTTATTTCTATATCTTTTTCTGAAATTAATTTGGCAAGAGTCTTTTTTGCTTTAGTTGGATTATCACATTCTATCATTAATTTATTCTTACATTTTTCTTTTAATTCATCGGCTGCTATTTCTTCAATTAAAACCCCTTGATCAATAATACCATAACGGGTTACTATTTTTGATAATTCATCTAATAGATGAGAAGAAATTAAAAATGTAATATTTTTTTCTTTATTTAATTTTACAATGACATCTCTTATTTCTTTAATTCCTTCTGGATCTAATCCATTAATTGGTTCATCTAATAATAAGAATTCTGGCTCCCCTAGTAAGGCAATTCCAATTCCTAATCTTTGTTTCATTCCTAGTGAAAAATCTTTTGCTTTTCTATTTCCTGTATTACTTAATCCTACTATTTCTAATATTTCATTGATTTTACTTTCATCTGCTCCATATAGAATAGAAAATCTTTTTAAATTTTCATAGGCAGATGCATTTTTATATAAACCTGGAGCTTCTATTAAAGAACCAATTTTTAAACCCACATCTTGTATGGTTTTATCTTCATAGAATTTAACTTCTCCTGCATTGGCAGGTGTTAGGGATAATACGACTCTCATAAAAGTTGTTTTTCCGGCACCATTTTTTCCGATAAAACCATAAATATCCCCTTTTTGGATGTTCATGCTGATATTATTTAATATGGTTTTTGTTCCGTATTTTTTTACAATATTTGTTGTTTTTAATATTGATTCCATTTTTATTTCTCCTTTTCTAACAATAACTCATTTTTTCTTTGCTGATTTTTGGTACTTTTTCTATCTCGATAATATCATTATCTACTTCACTCATAATATTCTTTGTACGAATTACAACAATAATCACAGTTATCGCACATACAAGTAGATAAAAATAGAATGATACAAATCGGTATAGTAACATAGCACCACTTAACATCGTCCTGCCAAAGACGGTTCCATATAGTTTTAAGAATAAGGTTTCACTAACTCCAATGGATCCCGGAAGAGGAATTCCAGATACGGTTGTATATAATACTGCTTGTCTACTAAATAGTTGGAAATAGTTTAATTCCTGTAATCCAAAAGCTCTATAGATAAAATATGGAATGGAATGATAGAAAATGATTTGAATCATTACTCTTAATACTGCTTTTAAAAATACAATTTTATTTTGTTTAATAAAAGTAGCACTTTTTGCATACTGGCCCATTCCTTCTTCCATTTTTTTCTGTATTTTATCCATATTTTTTATCTTAAATTTTTTCATCATTCGAATATTCATATTTAATAATTTTCTGGCTAATTTATCTGAAAAAATTCCAATCATCATTACACTAAGAGCAAAACCATTAATAGCAATTCCTAAAATATAAAACCAAATAATACTATCTTTTAATAAACTTGGGTTTAGAATTGCACAAATGATTGATAATACAATGGTACTAATTTGGAAGCCACAAAGTTGTAGTAACATAGCCATTGTTCCATTTACCGTTTTAATATTATCTTTGGTCATATAATAAATTTCAACTGGTTGCCCTCCTGTTGCTGCAGGGGTTATTGCACTAAAGAAAGAACCTATGAATGTGTACTTAAATGCTCTTAAAAGACTGAACTTTTTTTCTCCTAATGTAATGAGTACACTTCTAACATTGATTGATTCCATCCCATATACCATTAACATTAGTATAGCTGCTATTAATACATATTTTTTATCTGCCTTTTGAATAACTTGTACAAGTTCATTTAGATTTTGACCTCTCAGTACAAACCAAAAGGTAAAAACAATTAAGGTGATAAAGAAAACTATATTTCGAATCATTTTTACTTTTGATTTTTTTCGAATAGACATATCTTTATATCTTTCCATTTTATTCTTTCCTTTCTATTCCCTATATATTCCTTGTTATTTCGTTGCTACAAATCATAACAGAAAATATTTATTCTGTCTAGTTTTTATTTATGATTTCCTTTTCCTTCTCCGAATGATGGTACTTCTATCTCTTGTTTTCTACTACTATCATATGTAATTTCTACATCTGCGTCACGATAAGGACTATAATGTGATGTTTTAATAGAAATGCCTTGTGATTGTATTGGACAACTGATTAATTGAAAGGCCTCTTTATCGATTTCTGCTATAATTGAATTCATCTTACCATCTATCAAACAAGGGATGGATGTATCTAATATATAATATTTCCCTTGATATTCTATTACATTATAACTATGGACTTCTCTTTTACCATTTTTTATAATTTCGGATCCTTTATAGAAACTATTGATTCCTAAATATCTTAATAGATTTTGAGCAAGTGCTGCTCTTTCAACGCACATAGCTGCTCCCGTTCCTTTTAAATTTGAAATAGCATTTTGATTATATAATTCATAACCGGCATCGTTATCATAATAATAGTTTAAGCGTTGTTCTATATTATCAATCCCTCCAAAATATTCATCTACTGTTTCAAAAATGACTTGTCCTAGTTTAAATACATCACTGATATCGGTTTCCATTAGCTTTTTTTTGAATAATTCATAGGCGCCCTCTATATTTCCTATTCTAGATCTGATAATACACAAGTCACTTTCAATTGAAATCAACTCTTGATCAAAGGTGCCATTAAAAGAAGATAAAAAACCTCCATGGAATACTCCTTTTGTATAATTCGCCCCAATAAATCTTTTTCTTGGAATATCCCCTTCTTTTATAATTATATCTCCTTCGATAATGACTGGTTCTCCATCTTGATCTATATATTTCATATACTTATTCCTTTCTTATATAAATTCTTTCTTTTGATAACGGATATATGAACTTATTATAAATACGATTGTTATTACTATACTGATGATAATTATAATAGGATTGATTCTGATTTCTGAAATTACATTTCTAGTGTCTGCTAGAGTATAAATACTAAAATACTTTAAAAATTCTACCTTGGATGATAGTTCAGAACAAATATTTAGAAAATAGGATATAAATACCATTCCTAAACTGATTCCTACAACTTTTTTAGTTTTATGCATAAAAGTTGAAATTAATAAATTGATTGCAAAAAAAGGAAGACCTATCATTAAAGGCGTTATACTCAATAATAGAAATTGTTTTTGATCAAAATCACCACTAATTGTTAATGCTATATAATTAAAGATTCCTAATAATAATACCATTGAAAAAATATAAATCATACTTACTATCATTTTATTTACTAAAATCTTAGATCTTTTTATTGGTAATGTTGCTAAAAACTCAATGGTTTTATCATTTTCTTCTTTTAAGACAATATTTCCTCCTAATAATGAAGAATAGATTCCCACAATTAATAGTACAAACATAAATCCTTCTGTTTTTAACCAACCATAAGCTGTTGCAATAGAAGACATATCCATATTAAACGTCTTTAATACTTCTTCTGGAAATATGCCCATTAATTCATCCATACTTTTCATTGTTTCGTCTGTAATGATATATGGATAAATTAAATATACAATTAAAAACATACCAATTAAAATCAATTCCCATATGAGAAAACTTTTTAAATTTATTTTTAATTCTCTTTTGATCATTTTCTCACCTACTTATAATAATTCATAAATAAATCTTCTAAACTTATTTCTTGAATGATTAATTTGTCGAGTTGATATTTCGATAAAATCTTTAGTAAAGAGTTTGGATCTATATTATTTAGAAATACTATTTCATTTTCTTTTTCTGAAATAATCTTACACTTTAGTTCTTTTTTTATTTTATGAATATCTTTAGAAGAAATAGTAAGATAGGTATAATTCTCTTTATTAATATTATCTATGAAATCTTCTTTTATCATAACACCGTCTTTTATGAATCCTACTTTATCACAAATAGAAGATACTTCATTTAATAAATGTGATGAATATAGTATAGTCGTTCCTTTTTCTTTTTCTTGGAGTAAAAGATTATGAAAGACATTTTGCATAATAGGATCTAATCCTGATGTTGGTTCATCTAGAATAATAATTTCTGGTTCTTGCATAAAAGCGAGAACTATTCCTACTTTCTTTTTATTTCCTAATGATAAATCTTCTATTTTTTTATTTTCTTCTAGTTTAAATAATTTGACTAATTCATTTCGTTTTTGTTGACAATCTTTGGGAAAGAATGTTTGTTGATAATCTAAGATTTGTTTTACGGTCATATCATCATATAGATTTATTTCACTTGGTAGATAACCAATCTTTTGTTTTATTTCAATATCATCAGGATTAAATGGTTTACCTTTAATCAATACTTCTCCACTTGTTTTATTTACTAATCCTAATAAAGTACGAATTGTTGTTGATTTACCAGAACCATTTGGTCCAATAAAACCATAGATTTCTCCTTTATGAATCTTTAGTGATACATCTTCTATTCCTCTTATAGAACCATAGTATTTTTTGAGATGTTTCAATTCTAATATTGTATCCATTCTATCCTTCCTTACTATTTTTTATATTCATTAATTCTTTTAATAATAGTGCGTGTGATTTTAACATTTGATTTGTTTCTATTAGCTCCTCTATTTCTGCTATGGTCATATATTTTACCCATTCTACTTCTTCTTTTTGGACTGTAATATCTTTTAATTCTATATTTTTTCTTAAATAAAATAGAAAGCGAATCGGCATATCAAATAGAAAGTATCCATACTCTTGAATCTGGTCTTGGTCAATATTAATTCCTAATTCTTCTTTAACCTCTCTTTTAATCGATGCTAAAGGAGTTTCTCCTGCATCAATATGACCACCTGTTGTTCCAAATTCTCCCCCTTTTTCAGGAGATGTTTTTTGTATTAAAAATTCTCCTTTATCATTTTCAATAAAAATTACACCTACTGCTATATGTTCATTTGGAGATAATTTTACAGTTTTATCTCCTCTAACAATTGTTTTACCGGTAATATTTCCATTGTCATCATAGATATCTAATAATTCCATATAAGTCTCCTTTATTGTATTATATCAAAAAATTGTATTCTGTGAAATTTGAATCTATTGATTATTAATTTGTTTTCATTATGATTGCACCATATGGGTTTATATAGTTTGGTGTTGATTTTTTTAATGTATATACTTTTTGTTTATACTCTGAAGGAATTTCGATTGGCTGTACTTGTTCCCTTGGATTGGCACATATTAATAGTTTTTCTTGATCATTATATCTTTCATATATAAACAGATTTGGATCTAGATGTAATGATTTCATTTCAGCTTTTTTCAAGAAAGGATTACTCTCCGTTATTCTTCCAATATTTGTAACAACATCTTGAATTACGGTATCTATATTATCCCATGGATAATAGCCTCTATTCTGCAAGTTACCTAGTCCTTGTTGACCAGCTTCATCTCCTGCAAAAACCGTAAAATTCCCTGACATGAAAGCTATGGCTATCAGATATGATAAATATTTATCTCGACCTCTTTGATATTCTTCTTCCGTTAATCGAAAGTTTCGAATAAAGTCGTGATTTTCATTATCTACATTCCATATCCATTGATTTCTTGGATCTAGTAAATATGGCGCTCCAAACAATGTTATTGAGCGTGATATATCATGGGTTGAGGTAGAATTCATTAAACTATCTCTAACCTCTTTTGGATATTCTGATAATATCTCATCAATTGCCCATTGTAATCTATACGTTTCTTCAGGAAACAGATAATATCTCATCATCGCATCCATTCCTTTATAGTTCATGATGGAGTGCATTCCATGCCCTGACATTATGTAGTTTCTTCCTTGATAAATAGAACGTTCCCAAACTTCACCATAGATAAAAGAATCCTTTTTGTTTCTCTCACAAGCTTCTCTGATTCTTTCAATAAATTGATCACTTAATTCATCTGCAACATCTAATCTTAAACCATCAATTCCACATTCAAACCACTGATCAATTACTCCACCTCTTCCACATATGAATTCTTGCCATTCAGGGGAATCGCTATTACATTCTGGTAAATTTTTAAAAATGTTCCACCAAAATTTAAATTCATTACAACCAGTTTTTTCATTATATCTTTGTTTATAAAATTTATAATAAGGAGAATCTGGATTGTGATGGGCACCATTCTCGCCATAGTGATCATATTCATCAAAATAGACACTATCATTACCGGTATGGTTGAAAACGGCGTCTAAAATAACTCTCATTCCTAATTGATGAGCTTTATCACAGAGTTCTTTTAGATCTTGCATGGTTCCAGCATAAGGATCTACTCTTAAGTAATTTGCTGTATCATAGCGATGAGTAGATTGACTTTCTACGATAGGGCTTAAATATAATACGGTAAAACCCATTGCACGAATAAAATCTAATTTTTCAGTAATTCCTTTTAGGTCTCCTCCATAAAAATCATTGTTGTAAATACCATTTTGATCAGGTCCTAATTGTGGTTGTTCTGATGTATCTAAATGAATACTTCTTCTAGGCATTTGAATCAGTTTGGAGGTATCACTTCGATAAAAGCGATCTACAAATATATGATAAATCATGGCTCCCTGACACCATTCAGGGACATTGAAATTTACACTTATTTTTCGCATATCTTTTTTTTCAAGGTTTGAAGTAAACTGATGATCTTTATTTAAATAATATTCTTCCCCATCTATCTTACAACTAATATAGGTATTATAGAGTGCACTATCTGGTAAATCAATCACATTTTCGAATTTAATGATTCCATTATCATTATCTTTGTGGGGCAATTCTGTCCAAAAATAGTCTTTACTATTAAAGCAATGAAAAACCACATTATCATACCATTGATTTGCTAATGGTAATTCTAATGTGATTTTGAATTGATTGTGATTTATTTGTTTTATTCTTAATTGATTCATCCTTACCACCCTACTTTATGTACATTATAGCATAAAAAAAAAGATATTGTCACATCTTTTCTTTTTATCTTTTCTTTTCTAATACTCTCATCGTTGTCTCATAACCATTTTGATAATTGATAAGAGCTTGCTCATTCGAAAAATCTAAGATTGATGGTAAATTTTCATAATTTACTATAGTTACGTCTTCTCCTTCATCAAATACTTGAGATATTGGTCTTTCTAATTTTGATTTGGTTTTGTGTTCTGTCTCAATGTTTACAATATAAGCGCTTGTACAACCTTTTTCTTTTAACATTTCAATTGGATATCTTCGCCATCTCGTTAAATCAACATAATGTTTATTATTGATGATTCTTTGACGAGAAAAAATTGGTAAATAGATACTTGCTAAAATATATTCTAATGGATTTGTTTTCATATCTTCTTTAAATGTCTTCTGTAATTCGAAACTTGGTAAAACAGTTGTTGTCACACCAAAATCTATTTTTGATTCTTTTATTTTATCTCCATCAAGTGATGCATATAGAAGTTTTCGAATATCATCTATATCAATCATTAGTTTAGGATCTCTATGACAACAAGATAGAAAACATTCTTTAATAAGCATTAAATCTCTTTTCGTTCCTTGTAAATCTTTTACCTTGCGACTATCTATTTTTAAGACACTTTCTAAGGTTAGTGTTTTCCAAGCTTCCATCATTTCTTCTGGTGTTAGGTATGTTGCAGCTCCACCGATTAATGCACCTACAGAACCACCACATACTAAATCAAATGATATTTCTGCCTCTTCTAAAGCTTTAAAAAAACCAATTTGGAAAGATCCAATCCCTCCACCACCAGTTAAAAAGATTCCTGTTTTGTTTTTTTTGTCCATTATAACTCCCCCCAAATGAACACAGACTTTCTATCCTATTTTACCAATTTTGGCAATTTGTAACTTCTATTCTACAACCCACTTTTGATACTCTTTTGTTGATTCCGTACCCGTGAATCTTTTTCCTTTTACAAAGTTCAAATGAGGAAAATCATCCTTGATACTTTTATACGTTGAATCAATGGTAGAGGAACCACTTGTTACAAAGATATAGATATTTTTTCCTGTCATGTCATTTTCTTCTAAGAATTGATTGATAATGGTTGGTTCTTTATACCACCAGATTGGAAAACCTAGACAAATTGTATCATAGTCTTCTCTATTTGGTACTGTATTCTTAATATTAGGTTTTATTCCTTGACTCATTTCGATTGAGGAACGACTATTATGATCCATCCAATCTAAGTCTTTTTCTGAATACCTCTCTTGTGGTTCAATTTCAAATAAATCTCCCTCAATTGCTTGGGATAGCTTTTCTGCTACTTTTTTAGTTACACCTGTTGCTGAAAAATAACATACTAATATTTTATTCATTCTTTTTCCTCCTTATTAACGATACAGTAATGAATGAATTTATGAGAATCTTTTTCTTCAAAATATTCCTCTTTAAAACCTAATCGTTTTAAAACTTGTATAGATAATTGATTTCCTACTCTTGATTCTGCTTTTATTTTTTCTAATTTTAAGTCTCTAAATGCAATTTCTATTAATTTTAGACATGCTTCACTACAATATCCTTGATGCCAATAGTCATAATCAAATAAATATGATATTTCAGCAATGTTATCTTGAATTTTAAAACCCATAAAACCAATTGCTTGATCATTTTCTAGAACGATTGTTAGAGAATCTTCTTTTCTTTTTAAAAAAGCTATTCTTTCTTCTATACTTTTTTCTTTGATTCCTCCTAGAAATAACTGAGTCTTTTTTTGTCTATCTAGTTTTAATAGTAAATCTACATCCTTTATTGTTGTTTTACGAATGACTAGTCTTTCTGTTTTAAAGGGTAATTTTTGCCAAAAGCTTTCTTTTTTATTCATCTTACTCTTTCCTTTATATGTAAAGTATATCATAATCTAATTAAAAGTATTCTAATAATTATTAAAATACTATATGATAATTATAGTATATTGACTAGGAGGTATTATGAAGAAAAGACGTTTTATCTTACTATTTTTATTATTTCTATTCTGTATCCCTCAATCTATCTTTGCATTGGATTATCCAAAAGTTAATTCTAAGATTGTTGAAATCTATGATTTAACCAATCAAGAGGTTGTTTATGAGATTGATTCAAAAAAACAAACATCAATTGCTTCTCTTACAAAAATTGCTACTACCATAACGGCTATTGAGCTAATATCTGATTTAGATGAAGAAGTTGTCATTACCCATAGTATTCTTAGTACAGTGCGATGGGATGCTTCAAAAGCTGGATTACAGGCAGGAGATAAATTATCATACAGAGATTTATTATATGCATCTATGCTACCAAGTGGAGCGGATGCGACAAATGCTATTGCTATTTTAAGTAGTGGTAGTATTGATAAGTTTGTTGAGAAAATGAATCAACATATCAAAAAAATTGGTTTAAAACATACTCATTTTGTTAATGTTACAGGTCTAGATGCTGAGAATCATTATTCAACAGCAGATGATATCCGGATTTTACTTTCTTATGCATTAAAGAATGATTTATTTCGAAAAATCTATACTACGAAAGAATATACTCTTCAAAATGGTTTGACAGTGCATACTACTATTTTAAAATATAATACGTCATCTAATGCAGATGCCAGTGTTATTTTAGGTAGTAAAACAGGCTATACGGGAGAAGCTGGTTATTGTCTTTCTTCTTTAAGTGATATTCATTCTCATGAATTTCTTGTTATTGTGTTAAATGCTGAACATATCGATAATCAGTATTATAATATTGTTGATACGATTGAATTGATTCAATTTTTAATGGATCATTATGACCAACAAATATTAATCAAAAAAGATGATCTTGTTCATACTATACCTGTTCAATATAGTAATGTTAATCAGTATGAAATTCGAGCAACACAAGATGTTACTTGGTATTTACCATCTGATTATGATCCTCAAAAAATTAAGATTCAATATGATGGCTTAGACCATATATCATTTCTCAATAAAAAAGGATCCAAGATAGGTACTATTTCTTATTATTACGATAATCATTTTATTATGAAAGAAACTATTTTATTAAAGAAAGGATTTTCTATTCGTATTGAGAAAATCATAAGAGACTATTATTATGTATTAATCATGATTGTGATTGTAATTAGTCTATTGGTTTTCAAAAAAAGAACAAGAAAGAAAAAGAAAAAAGGTAAATAATGATTACCTTTTTATTTTATTAATTTTTCTAAAGCATTAGCATTTAATATTGTATTTGAAATGAATGCTCCTTTATAAAAATTGGCCCAATTATGAAAAATACAAGGAACATTTTTAGCTTTTTCAAGTGAATCTATTTTTATAAATGTTACTTTTATATTCTTTTGTTTTGCATATTCCGATAATTCTTTTACTTCATATTCTACATAGGGACATTCATTGGAATAATAAATTGTAAAATCTTTTTGATCAATTTTCATTTTTTTGGCATTTTCATTAAAATGTGGTGTTTCTTGATCATCAAAAGATAGAGCAAGTAATTCATAATCATCAATGGTGTCTACTACTTTGAATCCAAAATGTTCAAAGAATTTCTTTTCTCCTAAAAATGGTTTCTTTTTTTGACCTACGATAGTGCAAAGACCACTCATTTTTTTATTTTTTGCATCTTCTATGGCGTATTCTAATAATTCTTTACCAATTCCTTTCCCTTTAAAGCTTCCTGCTACCCATAAACAATAAATATATTCATAATGATTACCGGATACGGGAACCCATGCTGTTTCGACTGGTTCATATTCAATAAACATTTTCCCTCTTGCATTTAATTTACGAAAGACCAGTCCATCTTTGATTTTTGCTTTTAACCATTCTTTCTTTTTATCGACTCCTTCTTGATGTTTTGGATCACCAATTGCACAACATATATGTTCTTCTTCTATATTTTGTTCATCTAAATTGATATATTCATTCATTATATTTATCCTTTCTTTTTTATATGATCATTATAACATATTTGACACTGTTTCTTAAAAAAAAATTCTTATTTTCACGTGTTCTTTTTGTTTTATGATATGATTAAATTGAGATGATTTATTATGAAAAAACGGTTTTTGAATTCTAAAAAGATAGTGACTGGATGCATTATTATTTTTATTTTTATATCTTGTATGTTCTTTTTTATGCTTTCTTCTAGGAATCATCCTTTAGAGTCTAAACAATCCATTCCGAAGACGGAAACCAAACAAAAGGAACCTGCTAATACAAGTAAAGAGAAAGAATCATCTTTGGAACCAAAAGATGATTCTAATCATTCAGAATCTAATTCTTCCAATTCCTATACTCAGGAGTCAGGTAGTAACCCTGATACTCATATTGAGAATTATCCTGAATTAGAAAATCATTCCAATTATCAGGAAAATCATTCTAACCAACAAAATGAACAGATTCCGGAGACTGTTACACCTGCCCCAGAGCCAGTTATTACTTATTCTTGTCCGGAGGGATATCAATTAAATGGAACTCAATGTATTCAAACAATAGCTGCAAGAAGGGAATGTCCTGCAGGAACTACGGAATATAGTAATACTTACTGTATTAACCTATCGGAAGGTTCTGATTCTGATTCAGATTCTTGTCCAAATGGTTATGGTGTTTTAACAATTATTGGTTGGGGAACTCCAGATACCTATCAATGTTTTCCTTTACACGAAAAGATGTATGTTTGTGATGATGGATTTCAATTAAATGAAAACCAATGCATCCGTTTGATTCAAGCCATTCAAAATTAAAGAAACTCATTTCGAGTTTCTTTTTTATAATACATTTGGCTCTTTTTTGATTTCAATTTTTGAATTTGATTCTGATAACATATTATGCTTTCTCATTTTATCTAATATGATGTCTCTTCGTCTTTCTAAATCATGATAGATTTGTAATTCTTTTGAATCACGTTCTTCTAATTTATCTTTCAATACTTTATAAATCCTCATACCAGAAAAATTTTCATGAAAGATTCTAAATAATTCATTCATTTCATCAAAGTTTTCTTTTCCAACAGCATCCCATATAATTCTTATGTTACCATCTCTTCTACTTGCCAATATTTCTTCTTTAAATTCTTTGAAAAAGTCTCTCACTAAGAAAAATGTATGTTGATAATTGGTAGATCCTTTCAGTGATGCATTTTCTTTGGTATCAAAAATGTGTTGATCTTTCTCTAACATTTTTGCATATATATCTTGTGTGATTAATTCATTTATTATTTCATTAAATAATTCATATGGTCTTCTTATGATTTCTGTGTGAAGAGTATCTACAGTTTTGTTTTTTTCGGAATGAATTGGCTCTTTAATAATATCCCAGCCACATATATAACTATAGAATTCTTCCTCTATTTCTAAAAGGGTTACTTCTAGTAAATGATTTATTTCATGAATGATATTATGATCAATATATCCATCATCATTATCACAACAGATAATGATGAGTGTCATTAAGTCATAACCAGTGTCTGTTAGTACTAGAGACGGATTAATTTTTGTCTTGCTTTTACTATCTGTATATAGTAATGCATTAAAGGAGTCATCTATTCCCAACAAATGTTGATTATCTATTTCTTGACGTGATTGGATATGTTCCGGAAGACTCGTATAATATTCATTATTAAACTCATTGATTAAGCGAAGCCTTGATTTTGCAAAGGCTTTTACTCGTTCTTTAGATGGCCATATTTTTCTTACTTGTTCATTATTTATATAGGATTGATAGTCCTCTCCTAAATCCATTCCATTTCTTTTAAAATATTCTATTCTTCTTTCTTGAATATTATTTTTATCCCAATCTGTTGTATCCGGATCCATTAATTGTTGGTCGGACTCTTCTGAAAATGCTAGGAAAGGCAATGTCTCATTTATATTATAATAACCAAAGAGAAACATAACATACGGTGGTAATTGATAATATAATCTTGGATTTTCTTTGATTCTATTTATGATGATTTGATCTTCCGGTGATATTAAATCTATATTTTCTTCAACAAATTGGAAGTAATATTTGGTTAATAACTGGTTTTTTTGTTTTTCATTTTCTTCTATTTCTTTTTGATATTGATCATATTTTTTCATTCGAGAATGAAATTCAGAAATGATTTCTGGTAAATGTTGGGCATATTGAATTATGCTTTCTCCTTGTGGAGTAGACAATACTTCTGATACATTTTCAAATGATACTTGGGAATCGATTTTCATGAGAAGAGATTTACAATTTATAAATGATTTCTTATACTCTTTTTCTGCATTGGAAAGGTCTGCATAATAGAATAAATTTTCTTTTTCATATAAACGTAATTGATCAAATCTTGTTGGTATTTGTTGAGTCATTAAAAGTTCTTCATAGTCTTCTTGCGTAAAACTTGGTATTAAGGATTGAATGACTTTTATAGCATCTCTTTTAAAGATTTCTTTTCTACCTTCTACTCCAGCTTTATACTGCTCATAAAAAGAGCAAAAATGACTGAATGGGGTTGGGCCCATGTTATCTAATGAATTGTATAATAATAAATCTTCTTGGGTTAAGGAAGACGGATATTCTTGCAATAAGGAAGATATAAGATCATCTGTATGTATTTGAATAATTTTTTTCATAAAGTTTTTCTTAGCGTCTGGATGATGATATGCAATCCATATTGCTTTTTGAAATTTCTCTTCTATTGCAGCTCTTTGATTCTCTCCATAATAGGATACAAACACATCAATTAGTAAATCTAGATTCTGTCTTAAAACATTTTTACAATCTAATAATTTTTCATATTGTTTGATCATTGAATCACCTTTTCTATTCTTTATTGAAATTCTTCTAATAATCTTTTTTGTAATTGTTGGCGAGTTTTTTTATCTAATTGTAAGATTTCTTTTATATTTTTTAATTGGACTGGTTGATGTTCTTCTAACATTTTTTTGATATATTTTGGAATATCCGTATATTTTATTTGACCCTTTAAGAAAGAATCTACTAGTACTTCATCTGCTGCATTTAAAACAACTTGGGCACTATGTCCCATTTGTATGGCTTTATATGCTAATGTTAGACATGGAAACTTATCATAATTTGGTTTTTGAAATTCTAATGATTGAATTTGAAATAGATCTAATTTTTCGATATCATTTGACATACGATTTGGATAATTTAGGGCATAAGCAATTGGAATTTCCATCGATCTAGGAGCAATATTGGCCATAATGGTTCCATCTATAAACTCTACCATTGAGTGTACATAGCTATCTCGATGGATATATACTTCTATATTCTCTGGATTCACTCCAAATAACCATTTAGCTTCAATAACTTCGAATCCTTTATTCATCATTGTTGATGAATCAATGGTTATTTTAGGGCCCATTTGCCAAGTTGGATGCCCTAACGCTTCTTCGGGGGTAATACCATCATGAATTTTTTTATCAAAGAAGGGACCTCCTGATGCCGTTAAGAGGATTTTATGAATCTTCTTTGAATCTTCTCCATTTAGACATTGCATGATTGCACTATGTTCACTATCAATTGTTAAAAGTTTTGCTTTATATTTCTTACTGGCTTTTAATATGTATTCTCCTCCTGTAACTAATACTTCTTTATTTGCTAGAAGAATCGTTTTCCCTTTTTTAATCATATTATAAGTTGGTTGTAAGCCAGCAATCCCTACTAAGGCAGATACTCCAATATCATAATCTTCTTTTAGAGAAATATCATTCATTCCTTTTAAACCATAATAGACATTGATATTATGATATTTTTCTTTTAATAAATGATAATTACTTTTACTTTTAATATATACATATTTTGGATGAAATTCATCGATTTGTTCCATTAATTTTTTTATATTTGTTCCAGCAATTAAACTTGTTACTTCAAATAAGTCTGGATGTTTCCTAATAATATTTAAGGTCATACATCCTATTGTTCCAGTTGATCCAAATATACTAACTCTTTTTTTCATATTATTATTTCCTTATCATGTTTTTCTGGTTTTTATTATTATATCATAAAAAAAGAAATAGCAATTATCTATTCCTTTTTAGAACTCGTGATAAGGATGTTGCACGCACTCTTCCTTCAGCTGTTAATTTTTCTTCTATTGTCTGATAGGGAATTCCTTGTCTTTTTGAATAGTCCCCTACCATTGGTCTACTATGATATTCTAAAAAATACCATTTATCTTTTTCTTCGTCATATATGTAATCAAAGCCACATATGATCCCTAGTTCTGGATGAAGGCTTTCGTGTACAGTTTCTGATGTATCAATCAATTCATGAAATTGATCTGATTCAATATGATGGCGTTCTAATAGTTCTTTTTCATGTTGTGGATATTGAGTCTCACCCAATAATATATTTTTTCCTCCAGATAATGTATTTGATACGATAGATTTTGTACTGAGAGGATATACATCACTTAATAAATGACCTAATAAAGATGTTCTATCTTTATATGATTCTGGTTGATTATATTTTAGTGAAGCATATAATACTTCATGTGAAGGAGATGTTAAAACACGAACGGTTGTGTTATATTCTGTTGGTGTTTTAATGTATTCTTGAACCACAAATCTGGTTTCTAAATATTTTTTATAGTCTATTTCCCCTTGCCATCTATTATGATTCATAATTGCTATTAACTGATTAGAACTATTCAATAGAAAGTCAATAGCACTTATTAAATTTTCATAATCTTCTTCGGTTGCAATTAAAAACTTTTCTCTACCACCATTTTCATATTCGTTTTTTAGAACAAATGGAATCCTGTATTGGTAATTTAGAAAATCTTTTAAAGTAAAGGAAATTGTTTTTGGCTTTGTAATTTGTCTTGATTGTAATATAGATTGAATTCTTTGCTCTACTTTACTTTTATATTCTAATGCATTCTTACATTCTCTATCTTGTCTTCTTCCTGTAACATAGATTGTAGATTTATCTGTATCATCAATATGATTGACGATTTTATACCCATTTAATAATAACTTACGATATAATCTAGGATCTGTTTCCATTCTAAAATATATTGATTGTCCATTACCACGTGGTAATTCATCATACGATATAATTCTTTCCATCCTATTCAACCCCTTATTTACGGTTCTATATTATACTATAAAAACCATAAAATGTCAATTTATGGTTTTTCTTTCAATATATTGATTCATAATATCTCGAATCTTTTCTATCTTATCTTTGGTATCTTTATTTTTATAATCGAAACGATCTAATAATATATTAACGTAGTTTTCTTTTTTTACAATTTGAAGAGTTTCTTTAAATGTTAAATCAAATATAAATGCTACTACACATAACCAATAATCTAGGGCATATACTCGATCATGAATATCAACACATTCTTCTTTTAAGATACTTTGTAGTACTTTATCTGAAATTAGTGATTGATTAAATTCTTCTATGGTGTTGATTTTATTGGGAAAGAGTGTATGAATTGGTTCCTCTTTTTTGACTCTAAAATTATCTAGCTTATCTGCATCTCGAATGATTTGTGCATGTAATTTTTCTCTTTCTGATAAATTGTCTTCTATTTTGAATTTATTATGATTTTCGATTGCTTTTTGAATGATACGATCATATTGATCTTCTTCAATAAATTGTCTTATTTTATTTTCTTCCCATAATATTTTGGTGGCAATTAATGCATGATCATTTTTTACACTATCAAATGATTTTAATCGATTTAATTCTTCAAATCTTCCAATGTCATGAAGATAGGCAATTACTTGAGCTAGAATTATGTCTTCATCTGATAGGTTTAGTTGAATTGCTATTTGTTTGGCATTTTCAACTACTTGAAGTGTGTGTGTTACTTTTAATTGAAAACCAGGGTCTTCCTGATTATCATATTGTTCGATATAATTATAAAATTCTTTTTTTATATTTTCTAAATTCATCCTAGATACTCCTTTTTCATTTATTCTGTTCTCTATTGTTATAA